>JAHEXO010000606.1 GCA_023252065.1 Nocardioides sp.
AGGTCGCCGGCCCAGCCGCCCACACAGTCGAGCGCGGCCCAGGTTACCGGAAGGCTCGCGCGCGGGCGCCCGTCGCCGTAGGAGTGGAAGTCCTCGGCGACGCTCGGCGCCGGGGTCCAGGTCGAGGCGACCCGCGCCAGGCCCTCCTGGTCGGTGACCCGGCCGGGGAAGATCCGCAGGCCGTCGCCGTCGGCCCGGCCGGTGCCGCAGGCGAAGCACGTGGGGAAGGGGTGGCTGCTCAGCCCGTGGTAGGTCGCCATGGCGGCCCGGGCGTCGACCGGGGAGACCGGCTCGACGTCGTCGAGGTGGTCGTGGCTGCACCGGGCCCGCAGCACCGGCCGCCCGTCGTACGACGCGACGACGCCGGCCTCCTCGCCGGCGGGGCTCGTTTCGCCCGGGCTCACGGCCATCGGGGTGTCGAGGGGCGGCGGTGCGAGCAGCGACACGGTCACGGTCGGCCACGGGCGGGCGTGGTCTTCCGGGCAGTCTGCGCCGGCGACGGCGGCGATCGCACCGGCGCTCCAGCCGCCGTTGGCCGACGACGGCGGCCCGCAGAACCGGGCGGGCACGATGACAGGGGGCAGGTCGGTCATGGGGTCTCCTCGGCCCGCGGCACGGGCGTGGTCGTCGAGGTGGCGGCCGTGGCTCCACTCTGCCACCCCGTCTGCCAGCCTCGGCCAGCCTCTGCCGGCGATGAGTCGATGGGTCGATGGGTCACAATGAGCCAGTGAGCGATCTGATCGACACCACGGAGATGTACCTCCGGACCATCTTCGAGCTGGTCGAGGAGGGCATCGTCCCCCTGCGTGCCCGGATCGCCGAGCGGCTCCACCAGTCGGGCCCGACGGTGTCGCAGACCGTGGCCCGGATGGAGCGCGACGGGCTGGTGACCGTCGAGGGTGACCGCCACCTGCAGCTCACCGACGAAGGCACGCGTCTGGCCACCCGGGTGATGCGCAAGCACCGGCTGGCCGAGCGGCTCCTCACCGACGTGATCGGCCTCGACTGGGAGCTCGTCCACGCCGAGGCCTGCCGGTGGGAGCACGTGATGTCCGAGACCGTCGAGCGTCGCCTGGTCGACCTGCTCGACCACCCGACCGAGTCGCCCTACGGAAACCCGATCCCCGGGCTCGACGAGCTCGGCGAGACGTCGCCCTCCGCGCCGACGGGTGAGGTCCTCGACGGCATGGAGCTGCTGGCCGACCTGGCCTCCGTCGAGAGGTCGACGGTCCGGGTACGCCGTATCTCCGAGGAGCTGCAGAAGGACGAGCCCCTGATGGGCACGCTGCGCCGGATCGGGGTCCTGCCCGACAAGGTCGTGGGCATCACCGCCACCGAGGCCGGGGTCCTGGTCGGCTCCGGCGGCGAGACCGCCGAGCTCGACCTCGAGGCGGCCGGCCATATCTTCGTCTCGCGGGTCTGACGCCCGTCTGCTGGGGCTTCACCACTAACTGGCATACAGACCCGCATCTGACCGGTCGGCGATCTGCGGTCTCTATGCCAGTTAGTGCGAGGAGCCCACCCGGACCGCGGCGAGGGCGGTGAGGAACTCGCTGCAGCCGGCGTGGAGCTTCACCGTCGCCAGGTCGTCGCCCCGGGTGTCGCCGCGGTTGACGATGACCACGGGCGTGCCGGCCTTGGCCGCCCGGCGCACGAAGCGGAACCCGCTCATCACCGTCAGCGACGAGCCGACGACCAAGAGGGTGTCGTCGGGGGTGAGCGCGTCGACGGCGTCGTAGCACTGCTGGACCCGGGCGGGCGGGACGTTCTCCCCGAAGAACACGACGTCGGGCTTGAGCACCCCGCCGCACGCGTCACAGTCCGGTACGACGAACGCGGCGGTGTCGTCGAGGTCGACGTCGCCGTCGGGCCGGGTCGCGGCGTCGGCGTGGGTCTCGGCGAAGCCGGGGTTGGCGGCGTCGAGGCGTTCCTCCAGCCGTGCCCGGCTCGTCGTACGGCGGCACGAGAGGCAGACGACCTCGGCGATGCGGCCGTGCAGGGCCACCAGACGACGAGTGCCGGCCGCCTCGTGCAGACCGTCGACGTTCTGGGTGATCAGCAGGTCGGGGTCGACCGCGGCGAGCGCGCGGTGGCCGGGGTTGGGCTCGGCCCGGCCCATCCGGCGGTAGCCCAGGTGGCTGCGCGCCCAGTAGCGCTGCCGCGCGGCCGGTCCGCTCACGAACTCCTGGTAGGACATCGGCTGCCGCGCAGGGGAGCCCGGGCCGCGGTAGTCGGGGATGCCGGAGTCTGTCGAGAGTCCGGCTCCGGTGAGCACCACGAGGCGGCCGCCGCGGAGCAGGTCCGGGACGGCGACTTGCTCGGGCTCGGCGGTCAGCACGGGGTCCAGCACAGGAGCTCAGCTGGCGTAGCGCGCCCGCGCCTTGGCGCGGCGCTTCTCGGCCTCGATCTCGCGGTTCTTCGGCGGAGCCGAGGTCACCAGGTCGTCGAGCAGGTGCTGGGTGATGTGGGCGATCTCGTGGACGGCTCGGTCGAAGGCCTCCTGGTTGGCGGCCGACGGGTGCGTGGAGCCACTCACCTTGCGCACGAACTGGAGCGCGGCCTCGTGGACCTCGCGGGAGGACGCGG
>JAHEXO010000607.1 GCA_023252065.1 Nocardioides sp.
GGGTGGGTCGCGAGCCAGCCCTCGCCGGAGCGGAGGAGCTTGTCGACCTCGTCGGGTCCCTGCAAGTAGTGCTTGGACTCGTCGAGCACCGGGAGCAGGACGTGGACGTGGTTGAGGGCGTCGGCCAGCCTGACCACACCCGTCAGCTCGAGGCGGAGGTAACGGGAGTCGCCCCACTCGGGGAAGCCGTCGTCCAGGGGGATCGGCTCGGCTACGACTGTCCAGCCCAGCGGCTCGAAGAACCGGTGCGCGATGTCTGCGCCGCCTCGGCAGGGAAGCACAGGGATGACGATCTCGAGCGGGATCGCCGTGTCGGCGAGCTCCTGGTTGGCGTTGCACCGGCCGCTTCGCGCGGTGCTGAACACGTCGGCCATCGCCACGCCCAGCAGCGACGACGCGGCGTAGGAACGGTCGTTGACGTACTGCGCCAGGCTGAAGTCGGGAGCGTTCTTGGCCCGGGATCGCGCCAGCCGCACCGGGTCGACGTTCAGCATCACGGCAACCGTGCACCGCTCGTCGTTCGCCTCGGGGTAGAAGACGGAGACCGTGCCGAACGACTGCTTGAACTCCTGCACGCGGTCGGGGTGCTTGTGCAGGAGGTAGCCGAGATCGGTCGCCGGCTGGTGGGTGGTCGAGACGGTCAGGAGCACGCGCTCAGTCTGCCCGAGAAGGCGGCCATCGCTCGGACGCACGGGGTGCAGGTCAGGCGCCTGGAGCGGCACCGCCCGGAGGATGTCCTCGGCTTCGAGACGGTCGCGGAGCGACCCTCAACCAGCGGGCGCCGGCAAGCCGACGTCGAGCTCGACACCCGTCATCCGAGAACCGCGACGACGCTGTGGGGCGTACGCCGGGATGCCGACGAGGTCGTCGACGGTCGAGAACGAGAAGCCGTCGCTGAGGAGGGTGTCGACCACGACCTTGACGGCTTCGACCGTGCTGGAGCGGTCGGCGCCCCTGGCGTCGTACCCGTCGTGGAAGATGACGAAGCTCCCGGGTCGGACCTTCGCCAGCGCACGGCGGGCGATCCGGCGAGACGAAGGTTGGAGTGGTTCCAGCGCATGGCAGAACTCCCCCGAGATCGGATGGAGCCCGGCACGGTGCAGCATCCGAAGCGTGGCGGGGGTGCGCGCCAGCCAGGGTGGTCGGTACAACGCCGGCGAGAGGCCGAGAGTGTCCTCGAAGACGCTCTGGGACAACCGGAGCTCGTCGGCCACGGCGCCCTCGCTCCAGCACCGACTGAACTGGTGGGCATAGCTGTGGTTCCCGATCACGTGGCCTGATGCAAACAGGCGACGAGTGGTGTCAGGGTGCCGCTCGACGCACCGACCGACCTGGAAGAACGTCGCCTTGATCCCACGCTCGTCCAGGTAGGCGGCTATCTGCGAGGTGAACGGCTCGTGGGGGCCGTCGTCGAAGGTGAGGGCAACCGTTCTGGCCGGTCGGCCTTCGGAGGCGCCGGACCTGAAGGGGAACGCGCCGCACAGCTGGGAGTAGGGCGACATCGTGGCCCAGTAGCCGGCCGCCGCGACGGCCACGGGCGCACCCAGGGCGAGACGAGCCGCGACGTGGTGGCTCATGCCAGGTCGAGACCCGTCCGGCTCGCCGTCAGCACGACGAGGACGACCACCATCGTGGCGACGCTGGCCCTCAGCCTGCGCCTGCCCGGCGGAGACGGCCGGTCGCGGATCTCCGGTGCAGTCCCCAGGACTGTTCGCCCGAACGCCCGGTTGAGGGCATAGCCGAGCAGGTAGTAGAAGACGCACGTGACGAAGAGGTTGTAGATCAGCCCGCGCTTCAGGCGCCGCGCCGAGGTGAAGGTGGGGTTGCCGAGCTCGAAGTGGACCGGACCCACCGAGCGCAGCCGACGAAGCAGGTCGAGCTCGTCTCCACCTTGCGTCAGGTGGGTGTCGTACCCACCCCAGCCGCTCTTCCGGAACGCGATGTTGGTCGCCGAGGCGTAGAGGACGCGACCCGTGAGTCGATACAGCAGGTCGACGATGCCGAACAGGGCGGCGGCGTACACAGCGCCCCATCGGGGGGCACCCACCCATCGACACGGTCCGGCGACCGCGATGCGGGACGGCTCCCGGTCGAACGCGTCGGCGATGCGCGAGAGCCAGGAGACATCGAACGTCGTGTCGGCGTCGGTCGAGACCACGATCTCCCCACGCGCGACCTCGGTGCCCCGCTGGCGTGCCCAACAGACGCCGGGGTGGGGTTCGAAGACGACCGTGGCCCCGTGGGCACGAGCGATCGCGGCAGTCTTGTCGGTGGAGTTGTTGTCCACCACGATGACCTCGAAGGCATGCGGGTAGTCCTGGGCGCCCAGAGAGGTCAGACAACGCCCGATGTCGGCTGCCTCGTTCACCGCGGGAACGACCACGCTGAAGCGGGGCCGGCGACCAACGCCTCGATACGGCCGAAGTTCGACATGGGGCCGGCCTGGCCGGTTCGGATTCACAAGACACCCTTCGGCACTCACGGCCCTGGCTCTCGACCAGACAGCTCGCCGTGCCGCTCGAGCTGAGGCAGGTGGGACGTGGCCCCGGGAGGAGCCTCGCAACCACCACGATGCCGCGTCCCGCC
>JAHEXO010000082.1 GCA_023252065.1 Nocardioides sp.
GCAGGCCGGTGAGAGTGACACGCCACATGGGTCAGTCACCGAGCTCCCTGACGGTCTCGAGGATCGTGTCCGTGCTCGGTGCGGCCAGCTCCCGCACGATCTTCCCGTCGGCCAGGAAGAGCACGCGGTCGGCGTAGCTCGCACCGTGTGCGTCGTGGGTGACCATCACGACGGTCTGGCCCAGCGTGTCGACAGTGGCCCGCATCTGCTCCAGCAGGTCGGTCGCCGACCTGGAGTCCAGGTTGCCCGTCGGCTCGTCGGCGAACACCAGGGCCGGGTGGGTGACCAGGGCGCGCCCCATCGCGACCCGCTGCTGCTGGCCGCCGGACAGCTCCGAGGGCCGGTGACCGAGCCGGTCGCCGATCCCGAGGGTCGACACCAGGGAGTCGAACCAGTCGCGGTCGGGCTTGCGGCCGGCCAGGGTGAGGGGGAGCACGATGTTCTCGCGCGCGTCGAGCGTGGGCACGAGGTTGAACGACTGGAAGACGAACCCGATCCGCTCCCGGCGCAGCAGCGTCATCGCCTTGTCCTTGAGCTGCCCCAGGTCGATGTCGTCGATCAGCACCTGTCCATCCGTGAGCCGGTCCAGCCCGGCCAGGCAGTGGAGCAGGGTCGACTTGCCCGACCCGGACGGGCCCATGACCGCGCTGAACTCGCCGTTCGCGAACTCAGCGCTCACCCCGTCCAGGGCCCGGACCAGCGTCGCTCCGGAGCCGTAGACCTTGACCCCGTCCACGATCCGCGCGGCCGTTACTCGAGCCCCTGGTTCCTCGACACGGGGGCGAGCAACCGTCTCGGTCATCTCAACTCCTGACCCACGACGACATCTCCCGAGCGCCTCTTCCCAGGCTAGGAAGGCGCAGCCGTCACCGCCAGCGGCGATAGGCCGGGGTGCAGCAGACCTAGGTCCCGAGACTTTCGTCCCGCCTAGGGTTCCCCCATGGGCGACTGTGTCTTCTGCTCGATCATCGCCGGCGAGGTCGCGGGCGAGATCGTGCTCGACGAACCGGAGATGCTCGCGTTCCTCGATGCCCGGCCGGTGTTCAAGGGCCATCTGCTGCTGGTGCCGCGTGAGCACGTGGTGACCCTGCCCGACCTCCCGGCGCCCTTGCGTGACCCCTTCCTCGCCGCCGCGCAGCGGCTCGCGACCGCGGTCGTCGAGGGTCTCGGCGCGCAGGGGAGCTTCGTGGCGCTGAACAACGTGGTGAGCCAGTCGGTCGCCCACCTGCACCTGCACGTCGTACCGCGGACCAAGGGCGACGGCCTTCGCGGCTTCTTCTGGCCACGCACCACGTACGCCGACGGCGAGGCCGCCGAGTACGCCGCGAGGCTGCGGGCCGTGGTGTGAGTGTCAGGAAAAGTTGACAACGCGGCATTACGTCAGGTTTACTTGACACAGTGATCGACGCCACCCGGCTCCCCGGGCTCTCCGAGTCCGCGGCGAGCAGCGATCCCGCCCAGGGACTCGCCGCTGTCCGAGCTCTCCGCGCGCTGGCCGACCGCCTCGAGGCGGTCCAGGTCCGCAACGCACGCGAGCAGGGCTGGAGCTGGCAGGCGATCGCCGACGTGCTGCAGATCAGCCGTCAGGCCGTCCACCAGAAGCACTCACGCGACTCCGCCTGAGACCAGGGGAGTCACCCACCTTTCGAGGAGAACCCCATGAACACCCGTTTCGACACCGAAGCCAGGATCGCCGTCACCCAGGCGGCAGACATCGCCCGCGAGCTCGGCCACCGCGAGGTCGGTCCCGACCATCTCCTGCTCGGCCTGCTCGCCAACCCGCGCGGCACGGCGTACGCCGCGCTGACCGAGCACGGCCTCAGCCTCGACCCCGCGCGCGACCTCGTCGCCCAGACCCGTGTCCAGACCCACGTCGACCCCGTCGACGAGCCGGAGCCGGGCGAGGAGCCCGAGACCTCGGCCTATGACGACGACCGCGAGGCCCTGCGTGCCATCGGCATCGACCTCGACCGCGTCCGCGACGCCGTCCGGGCCAACCTCGGCCAGGACCTCGGTGACGGTTGGGGCGACCGCCCCGAGCGCCGTCGCCAGGGTCGCGGCCGCCGAGGCGGCCATCACCACGGGCCTCACCACGGGCCTCACCACGGCCGCGGCCGGCGCGGGCCGCGGAGCGGCCGCGCCGACGGACCGCGCTTCTCGCGCTCGCTACGCGCACTGCTGAGCGACGTACGCCGCTCGGTGCTGCGCGACCGGCTCGGTGACCAGCCGGACGACGCGAGCAGCATGTCCGGCGCCCGCCTGCTGGCTGCGCTGGTGCGCAGCGACGACCCGACCGTCCAGGCCGTGCTCGCCACCGCCGACGACCTCGCCGGACTGCGTGCCGCCACTGCTGGCTGAGGAGGTCGCTCTGCGACCTCGTCGAGACCTCGGCACCGACCGTTGGTTGAGGAGGTCGCTCTGCGACCGTCTCGAAACCTCGGGAGCGTGCCTGGGGCCTCAGGCACCGTCACCGGGTTTCGAAACAGGCGCTTGCGCGCCTTCCTCAACCAGCGGTGGGGCGCCTTCCTCAACCAGCGACCGTCCCACGCCTGCCGTCGGGGCGTTGCCGTGCCCCCTCTACAGTGGCCGTGGCCGTGGGCATGTGCCCGCAGACATTGAGGAGAGCACCCATGGGTCGTTTCGACGGGCGGATCGCCGTCGTCACCGGAGCCGCACAAGGGATCGGGCAGGGCATCGCCACCCGTTTCGCCGAGGAGGGTGCCGGCGTCGCCGTGCTCGACCTCGACGAGGGGCGAGCGGCGGAGTCCGCAGCCTCGCTCCCGGCCGGTGAGGGACAGCGCCACGACGGCATCGGCTGTGACGTCAGTGACGCCGCTTCAGTGCAGGCAGCGGTCGACGGCGTCGTCGCCGACCTCGGGGGGCTGCACATCCTGGTCAACAACGCCGGGATCACCCGCGACAACCTGCTGTTCAAGATGTCCGACGACGACTGGGACCAGGTCATCGGTGTCCACCTGCGTGGCGCCTTCCTGATGACCCGCGCGGTCCAGCAGGTCTTCACCCAGCAGAAGTACGGCAAGGTCGTCTGCCTCTCCAGCGTCTCCGCCCTCGGCAACCGCGGCCAGGCCAACTACGCCGCCGCCAAGATGGGCATCCAGGGCTTCGTGCGCACGATCGCCATCGAGCTCGGCCCCTACGGCGTCACCGCCAACGCGATCGCGCCCGGCTTCATCGCCACCGACATGACCGACGCGACCGCTGCCAGGGTGGGGATGCCGGTCGAGGACTTCCGCCAGGCCGCCGCCGACCGCAACCCGGTCCGCAGGGTCGGGTTCCCGGAGGACATCGCGGCCGCCGCGGCGTTCCTGTGCAGTGACGAGGCGTCCTACATCACCGGCCAGACGCTCTACGTCGACGGGGGCGCCAAGCTTGTCTCCTGAGTACGTCCGACCGACCGGCCGGCCGCCGGGCAGCAAGCCCATCCACCTGCTCTACGGCGCGGTGCTGGCGGTGTTCTGGGTGGTGCTCATGGTGGTGGTGATCACCCGCGGCCAGGGCGAGCAGTCGTCGGTCGACGTCTACTCCCAGCTGCCGCCCGCGTTCACCAACGAGCTGGCCGCCAAGGGGGTGCTCTACTCGGGGCTCTCGCCGGTCGACAGCGGCACCGTCGGGCAGGTACTGGCACACGCGTCGATCCAGGGCGGTGCCTCCGCCAGCGGGTCGAACCCGATCGTGCTGCGCACGTCGCTCAGCGACACCGCGAAGGGCTACACCGACCAGGCCGCGCTGATGGTGGTGGTGCCTGACGCGACCTCCACGGGCGGCGGGTCGTCGGTGTTCGTCGCCTTCCTGGACCCCACGACGTACAAGACCCTGACGACGTTGTCCTACCCGACGTCCGGCGGGTCGGGGTGAGGTTGCTCTCACCCTCGGCGCGCCCTGCCTGACCGGCTTTGCACCGTCCCCCACACTGGTGCCGACTGTCCTGATCGAGCACCACCCCCGATGGAGATCCTGTGCGACGCCTAGCCCTGTCCTTGTCCGCCCTCACCGCGGCGGGCCTCATGCTCACCGCCTGCAGCGGATCGGCCAGCTCGGGCCCCGAGGCCAACAGTTCGCAGTCGGTCCAGGGCGGCGCCGACCTGACGCAGTTCTGGCCCCTGACGGGTCTCCAGGTCGCCTCCGACCAGAGCGCGGAGAAGGACCACCCGGTGCTGGTCACCAAGATGGACAACACCACCTCGAGCGCTCCGCAGGTCGGCCTCAGCCATGCCGACATGGTCGTCGAGGAGCTGGTCGAGGGCGGCCTGACCCGGCTCGCGGCGTTCTACTACTCCGACATCCCCAAGAACGTCGGCCCGGTCCGCTCGATGCGCGCCAGCGACGTCGCCATCGTCTCGCCGGTGCACGCCTCGATCGTGACCAGCGGCGCCGCCGGCCCGACCATCAGGCTGATCAAGGCGGCGGGCATCCCGTTCTACGGTGAGAGCACGAGGGGCTTCTACCGCGCCAGCGACCGCATCCCGCCCTACAACCTGCTCGCCCACCTCGACCAGGTGGCCCAGGTCGCGAAGACCGACAAGGCGACCCCGCCCGACTACTTCACCTGGGGCAGCGGGAGCGACTACCCGAAGGGGCCGAAGGCCACCCACATCTCGGCGCAGTTCTCCGGCGGCCACACCACCCAGTGGTTCTTCACCAACGGTGCCTACCACAACACCAACAGCAACGCGCCCGCCGGTGACCAGTTCCCGGCGACCACGGTGCTGGTGCTGCGGGTGCGCGAGGGCGACGCCGGCTACAAGGACCCGGCCGGCAACCCGGTGCCGAAGACGCTTCTGGTCGGCAAGGGCAAGGCGCTGCTCTTCCACAACGGCCACGTCGTCAAGGCGACCTGGCACAAGGGCAAGAAGCCGACCTCGCCGGTCACCCTGTCCACCAAGAAGGGCGCGCTGAAGGTGCCGGCCGGTCACACGTGGGTCGAGCTGGTGCCGGTCTCCACCGGAAGCGTCACCTACACCAAGAAGTAGCGCCGTCCGACGCTCAGGGCGCCTCGGCCAGCGGCACGCCCTGGTCGGCCAGGGACCGCAGGCCCGACAGGATGAACCCGATCGCCAGCTCCACGCGGGCGGCCTGGGCCTCGCTGTCCTCGGCGCTCGAGACCGTCGACCCGGCCGACGACATCGCCCCGAAGAAGATGCGGGCGAAGGTCTGCTCGAGGTCGTCGTCGACCAGCCAGTGGCCGGCGGCCAGCACCGACCGGACGATGTCGAGCACGTAGGTGAAGGTCGAGCGCACCTCCTGCTCGCGGAACCGCTCGTAGCCCAGCACCGACGGACCGTCCTGCACCACGATCCGGTGGTACGCCGGCTGCCGCACGACGTCGAGGAACGCCCGCAGGCCCGCGATCGCCTTCTCCCAGGGGTCGTCGTGGTCCTGGAGGGAGTCCGCGATGGCGCGGGCGCCGGAGGCCTCGACCTTCTCGAAGACCGCCTCGAACAGCGCCTGCTTGCCCGAGTAGTGGTGGTAGAGCGCGCCCTTGGTGACGTCGGCGCCGGCCACGATCGCGTCGAGTGACGTCGCGGCGTACCCGTGCTCGGTGAACAGGTCCTCGGCCACGTCGACCAGCGCCCGCCGCGTCGAGGCGGAGTACTGCGAGCGGCGGCTGGTCCCGGGGACAGGAGGCACCGCGGCCAGGCGGTCCTGCGCGCTCTTGGTCATCGGCGCAGTCTAGGGGCGACGCCGGATCCGGCTTCGGGCCACAGGGCGGACGGCGGCCCACGCGGCAATCGGCTTGGGTATCCCTAGGTATTGCCTAGGCATTCGTGCTACAACAGTCCGGCCCTCCTCGGACCCACTCACCCTGCTGGGAGCACCATGCGTTCTCTGGCCCGCCGCACCGTGGCCGCCACGGCCGTCCTCGTCTGCTCCGTCGCTCCGCTGACGGCCTGTGGCGGCAAGGGGGACACCACGATCACCGTGCTGGCCGCCTCGTCGCTGACCGGGACGTTCACCGACCTGGCCGGGCAGTTCGAGAAGGCGCATCCCGGGGTGAAGGTCACCTTGGCGTTCGACTCCTCGGCCACGCTCGCCCAGCAGGCGTCGGGAGGCGCGCCGGCCGACGTGCTCGCGACGGCCGACACCGCCACCATGGACAGCGCGAAGTCGGTGCTCGCCTCGACGCCGAAGAACTTCGCGACGAACGTCATGGTGCTGGTCACCCCGCCCGACAACCCGGCCGGCGTCACGACGTTCGCCGACCTGAACTCCGCCAAGGTCAAGTACGTCGTGTGCGTCGACACCGCGCCGTGCGGCAAGGTCGCCGGGGCGCTCCTCGAGCAGGACCACATCACGGCCGAGCCGGTGAGCACCGAGGTCGACGTGAAGAGCGTGCTGGCCAAGGTGACCGAGGGCGAGGCCGACGCCGGCATCGTCTACACGACCGACTCCGTGTCGGCCGGTGATGCCGTCAAGACTATCGCGATCCCGGGCTCCTCGAAGCAGGTCACGACGTATCCCATCGCCACCCTCGACCAGTCCAAGCAGTCGGCCCTGGCCCAGGACTTCGTGGACCTCGTGCTTTCCAGCCAGGGCCAGCAGGTCCTCCACGACGCCGGCTTCGGCGCACCCTGATGACCACGCCGGAGCCCGCCACGACGCGCGGGGCGCTGGGCTGGATCCCGACGATCCTCCTCGTGCCGGCGGTGCTGGCGGCCGCTCTCCTCGTGGTGCCGACGCTGAGCCTGATGGTGCAGACGCCGTGGGGCGACTTCCTCAGCCAGGTGTCGTCGACGCCGGTGCTCCAGGCCCTGTGGCTGACGTCGCTGGCGTCGGTGGCGACGGTCATCCTGTGCATGCTGCTCGGGACGCCGCTGGCCTGGCTGCTGGCCCGCGTCGAGTTCCGGGGGAGGTCGCTGCTGCGGGCGGCGGTGCTGGTGCCGTTGGTGCTGCCGCCGGTCGTGGCCGGCGTCGCGCTGGTCACCGCGCTCGGCCGGACCGGGCTGGTCGGGAGGTGGCTCTACGACTGGTTCGGGCTGACCGTGCCCTACACGACGACCGCCGTGGTGATCGCCCACACCTTCGTTTCGATCCCGTTCTACGTGCTGAGCGTCGAAGGTGCGTTGCGGGCCTCGGGGGAGGAGCTCGACCTGGTCGCCGCCACCCTCGGCGCGGACCGCTGGACGACGTTCCGCCGGGTGACGCTGCCGCTGGCGATGCCCGGCGTCGTCGCGGGAGCGGCCCTGGCGTGGGCCCGGTCGCTCGGCGAGTTCGGCGCGACCATCACCTTCGCCGGGAACTACCCTGGCACCACCCAGACCATGCCGTCGAAGATCTACACGGCGCTGCAATCGCAGCCCGACGTCGCCCGCACGCTGAGCATGATCCTGCTCGTCGTGTCCGTCGGCGTGCTCGCGCTGCTCCGCAACCGCTGGCTCACCCGCCCGTGAGACGGGCCGTGAGCGCGCCGTGACCGGGCTCAGGGCCCGGCTCGTCGTACCCGGTCGTCTCGATGTCGAGCTGGGTGCCGAGCCGGGTGAGGTGGTGGCCGTGATCGGTCCCAACGGCGCCGGCAAGTCGACGCTCCTCGCCGCCCTCGCCGGGCTGGTCGCCGTCGAGGGGGAGGTGATGGTCGACGGGGAGTCGTGGACCGACCCGCCGCGCACGGTCCCCGACCGTCGGGTCGGGCTGGTCTTCCAGGCCGGTCTGCTGTTCCCGCACCTGACGGCGCTCGACAACGTGGCGTTCGGCCCACGGTCTCGCGGGGTGGACCGCGCCGCCGCCGACGCGCTGGCGCAGACGTGGCTGGGGCGGTTCGGCATCGCCGACCTCGCCGGACGCCGTCCGGGGGAGCTCTCCGGCGGTCAGCGCCAGCGGGTCGCGATCGCCCGTGCGCTCGCCGCCGAGCCCG
>JAHEXO010000608.1 GCA_023252065.1 Nocardioides sp.
CACCATGCTCGGCCGCTTGAGCCGGTTGGCCAGGTCGAGGGCGTTGGTGCCGACCGACTCGTCGTCCCAGCGGGCTGCGGGGATGAAGTTCACCGACTCGGCCTTGCGGCGCATGACCCGCCCGCCGTACGTCCAGAGAACGCGGGTCTGGGGGTCGGTGATCGCGAGCACGAGGTCGCCGTCCTCCGCCGTACGGCGGAGCTCCGCCTCGACGCGGGACACGGCCTGCTGCAGAGGCGAGTCGTCCCAGTAGGCACGCGCCTCCGACTCGTCGTCGAGGGGCGCCTCTGCGACGTCTCTCGACACCGACGGCTTGGACCGCTGCCAGCTGCGCAGGATCTCGGGACGCACCAGTGGCTCGGCCTCGTCGCCGTGCTCGACGAACGCGCTCCAGGCTCGCAGCGCGTCGAGCCGGCGGCCCCGGAGGTCGCTGGTGCTGCTCATGGCTGTCCTGACTGTCCACGACGGGGTGACGCAGGTCACGGTAGCGCGCACCGGGGCGCCGCCCCAGGGCCGTCCGCGCTGGTGTGGACCAGCTCAGCAGCCGTCAGTCGTGGTGGATGCGGCCGTCGCGCGCGGCCAGCCGACCACCGCTGCCACCCCAGCGGCCGGCAATGACCTCGGCCGCGATCGAGATGGCGGTCTCCTCGGGCGTCCGGGCGCCGAGGTCGAGGCCGATCGGGCTGGACAGGCGGCTCAGCTCCGCCTCGGTCACGCCGGCCTCGCGGAGCCGGGCCTCCCGGTCCTCGTGAGTACGCCGTGAACCCATCGCGCCGACGTAGGCCACCTCGGGCAGCCGGAGCGCAACCTCGAGGAGGGGTACGTCGAACTTCGGGTCGTGGGTGAGCACCGTGATCACGGTGCGCCCGTCGAGCTCACCGGCGTCGCGCTGCTTCTCGAGGTAGCGGTGGGGCCACTCGACGACGACCTCGTCGGCGTCGGGGAAGCGGGTGGCGGTCGCGAAGACGGGGCGGGCGTCGCAGACGGTGACGTGGTAGCCCAGGAAGCTCCCGACCCGCGCCACGGCGGCGGCGAAGTCGATGGCGCCGAAGACCAGCATCCGCGGCTTGGGGGCGAATGCCCAGACGAAGACCCGCATGCCCTCCCCGCGTCGTTCGCCGTCGGGGCCGTAGGTGAGCGTGGCGTTGGTGCCGCTGGCCAGCAGGCCCATCGCGTCGTCGTGGACGGCGTCGTCGGCGCGGCGCGACCCGAGCGACCCGGACACCGGCTCGTCGGGGTGGATCACGACCCGGCGGCCGAGCCAGGCCGCGTCGGGGTGCTCGATGACGGTGGCGACCGCGACCGGACGGCCGGCCTCGAGGTCGGCGGCGAGGTCCTCGAGCTCGGGGAAGGTCGCGCGCGAGACCTTCTCGACGTAGACGTCGAGGATCCCGCCGCAGGTCAGGCCGACGGCGAACGCGTCGTCGTCGGAGATGCCGTAGCGCTGCAGCACCGGCGTGCCGGACGCGACGACCTCCTGGCCGAGCTCGTAGACGGCGCCCTCGACGCAGCCGCCCGACACCGACCCGACGGCCGAGTCGTCGGGGCCGACCAGCATCGACGCGCCCGGTGGGCGCGGCGCGGACCGGAACGTCGCCACGACGGTGCCGACGCCGACCTCGTGGCCGTCGCGCCACCACTGCAGCAGCTCGGGGAGCACCTCACGCACGGGACACCTCACGCATCGGCCAACACCTCGACCAGCTCGGCGTACGTCGCGAGCGAGTGCCCGGCGACGAAGTCGTCACAGTAGGGAAGGGCCGCGAGCACGCCCTGCTGGACGGCTTCGTAGCCGTCCTTGCCGCGGTGGGGGTTGACCCAGACCACGCGGTGGGCGACACGTCGCAGGCGAGCCATCTGCTCGCCGAGGAGTGCCGCGTCGCCTCGTTCCCAGCCATCGCTGAACACAACCACGACAGCCCCCCTCGCCATTCCGCGCTGGCCCCAGCGGTCGAGGAAGAACCGCAGCGTCTCGCCGAGGCGGGTGCCGCCCGACCAGTCGGGGACGGTCTCCCCGGCCGCGACCAGCGCCCGCTCGGGGTCGCGCAGGCGCATGGCCCGGGTGAGGTGGGTGAGCCGGGTGCCGATCGTGAACGTCTCGACGTTGCCGATGCCCTGGGTCAGGCGATGGGCGAGCCGCAGCAGGGCGTCGGCGTAGGACGACATGGAGCCGCTGACGTCGACGAGGAGAACGACACGGCGGGGCCGGGTGGTGCGGCGACGCCACTGGATCTCGGACGGCTCCCCGTGCCGGCGCAGGCTCGAGCGCAAGGTGCGGGACGCGTCGACCCGGCCGCGGTGCCAGGCCTGGTGGCGCGCCGTACGGCGCAGGGGCGGCCGCGGCTGGAGGGTCGCGAAGAGGCCGGCGAGCCGGTGCTTCTCGGCCGGCGTGAGGCCCGCGACGTCGCGGTGGCGCAGCACCTCGGCGGTGCTGGCGGCTGCGCGGATCACGTCGTCGGCGACCTCGGGCTCGTCGGTGCCGTCCTCGAGCGGGAGGTCGGTGAAGCTGGTCTCGGCGCTGGGCCGGGCCGGCCGCGAGCGCGGCAGGCCGTCGCGGGCGTTGAAGAACGCCTCGAA
>JAHEXO010000609.1 GCA_023252065.1 Nocardioides sp.
TATCGGGAGCCCCGTGACGCCGTACGCCGGATCACACACCCCGGGATGATGGTGTGGAAGGCTCGACCGGGTGAGGGTCTACGTCTCGGTGGACATGGAAGGTGTCGCCGGCATCTCCGCCTGGGAGCAGTGCCTGGCGGGCGGCGACGACTACGCGCTGGGCCGCGCGCTGCTGCTCGGCGAGGTGAACGCCGCGATCGAGGGTGCCCTCGAGGGCGGGGCGAGCGAGATCCTGGTCAACGACGCCCACTCCGCCATGCGCAACCTCCCGCCCGGCGAGCTCGGCGGGCGCGCGTCGTACCTCTCGGGGAGGTTCAAGCCGCTCTACATGATGGAGGGGCTCGACGCGTCCTGCGACGCTGCGGTGTTCCTCGGCTACCACGCCGCGATGTCGACCCCCGGCGTCCTCTCCCACACCTACAACCCCCGGGCGATCGCGCATGTGACGCTCAACGGCACCGGCACCGGCGAGGCGGGCATCAACGCGCTCGTCGCCCAGCACCACGGGGTGCCGATCGCGGTGGTCACGGGTGACCAGTACGTCGGGCCCGAGGCCGCGCCGTTCTGCCCCGGAATCGAGGTGGTGCAGGTGAAGAGGTCGATCAGCCGCCACGCCGCCGAGCACCTCCACCCCGACGTCGCCCGGGAGCGGATCCGGGTCGGGGTGGCCAGGGCCCTGCGCCGCGACCTGGCCCCACCCGCGATCGAGCTGCCCGCCACCCTCGAGGTCGAGCTGCTCTCGCCCGACATGGCCGAGCAGGCAACCTGGCTGCGCGGGGTGGAACGCGTCGACGGCCGGACGGTGCGGATCACCGACGACGACCCGCTCCGGCTCTACCGCACGTTCATGACCCTGGTGTTCCTGACCCGCAGCCTGGTCGAGACCACCTGATCAGTCGGAGCGCTCGACGGCGGCGCGCTGGTAGAAGACGACGGCGAACGGCCCCTTCCCGTGGTCGAGATGGGCCCGGACCGCCCGGTCTGCGGGCACCCACAGGTCCGGCATGGCGCCCGTCCCGCGTCCAGGCCCGTTGGCGAACTCGCCGCCCTGCGGCGTCTCCCCCTGCACGGCGAACGTGGCCCGGACGAACCCGCTCGTGCGCCAGGTCAGGGTCGCTACCTGGTCGACCGCCGCGCCCGGAACGTCGATGGGCGCCCCCTGCGAGCTGTGGGACCCCGAGCCGAGCCACAGGTGGCCGCCGTGCTCGACGGCGTTCTCGACCCTGATCCCCGCCACCCGCTGGTCCGGGCCGTAGCTGCTGGCCTCGTCGTACGCACCGATCCCGAGCTTCAAGTGGGGAAAGTCGCCGGTGGCCGGGATCGTCCCGTGCGTCCCCTTGGTGAGGACCACCCTGATCGCCACCGTGCTTCCCGCGGCACCCAACCGCGAGATGTACCCACCGGCGCCTGCGGGATCGAAGGCGGTCGGGTCCGAGCAGTCGCCCGAGACGATGTTGTGCCCGTCCACCGTCACCAGCACGTCGTACCCCGAGGGGACGCCGGTGCAGAGCGGAGCGAGCTCGACCCGACCACGGGGGAGCTGCACCTCCGTCCCCGCCTCGGTGCTGCCCGGGGCGGCGACGGCCGCACCCAGCAGGCTGCGCCCGGCCACCGAGGCCCGGTACGTCACGCCGTTGCGGGTGTAGCCGGCAGGTGGGGTGTCGGTGAGGGTGTAACGCGCGACCCCGACCTGGCCCGCGGGGGCCACGACTGTCAGTCGGCCGGACGTCCCGGGCGGGACGACGACGAAGTCGCCGAAGTGTGCGTACACAGAGTCCCAGACCTCGCCACCCGGCACGTGGACCGTCACCTCGGTGGCCTGGTCGGCTGCCCAGGAGTACAGCTGAGGCTGGTCGGATCTCGTCACGACGACGCCGACCCGACGGGTGCCGGACTCGGCCGTGCCGTCGGTGCGGTAGGTGTAGCCGAGGGAGTCCATGGTCGTGGGTGCCTTCTCCCCGAGCACGACCGGCGCGGCCGGGAGCGCGTCGCCGTCGCCGTGCGGCACGAGCGCCATCCCGATCCCCGCGACGAGGGCGAGGGCCAGGGCGCCGGCACCCAGAGCCCGGCGGCGCCGGCGTACGACGGCGACGCGGTGGTGGACGGCGGCGGTGCGGGCGACGGCGGCCGGGTCGGCGACGTCCTCCGCGTGCTGGTCGAGGGTGCGACGCAGGTTGTCGAGCGTGTTCATCACCGGTCTCCTTCCGGCTCGATCCGGTCCGGGGCGAGCGCAGGGTCGATGCGGAGCTTGGCGAGCGCCTTGCTGCTCTGGCTCTTCACGGTGCCGACCGAGCAGCCGAGCACCTCGGCGGTCTGGGCCTCGGTGAGGTCCTCGAAGTAGCGGAGCACCACGACCGCGCGCATCCGGCGCGGCAGCCGCTCCATGGCGGTCCAGAGGTCGGTCGGCTCGGTGTCGTCCGGGACGGCATGTTCCGGCAGCTGCTCGGTCGGCTGCTCGCCGTTCCACTTGCGGCGCCACCAGGACGCGTAGGTGTTGACCAGGATCTTGCGCACGTAGGGCTCGGGCGCCCCCTCGATGCGTCGCCACGCGAACCACGCCTTGGCCAGCGCGGTCTG
>JAHEXO010000610.1 GCA_023252065.1 Nocardioides sp.
CCGATCACGTCGCACGCCGGGGCGTCCGTGGCCTCTGCCTACGCGCACCGCGGGAGCTACGGCTGTCGCTTGCACCCGACCTCGCTCACCAACGGCACCGCCTACCTCGAGGTGAAGCGAAGCGGCTTTGCGCTGGGCCGTCCCTATGCCACCTACAGCATGTGGTTCCGGCTGGTGACCCTGCCGAAGGCGACGGACAGCTACATGAACCTCTTCGAGATCGCGAACACCTCGACCTCGACCGAGAAGTCCCAGCTCACTGTCTACTTCCGCAGCGGCCGGCTGGTCTGCGACTTCGCGTACGGCGAGCGGATGGACCTCGCGCCCGTCCCATTGGACGGCGGCTGGCACCAGATCCAGACGATCGTCCACTACGGCGCCACGACGTACACAGCTCAGGTGAGCTACGACGGCGGCCCGACGCGCACGCTGACCTCGGCCGACGACAAGTCGGCGCAGAAGGTGAGCGCGCTGTGGATCCACTACCCGAAGGGGGTCGTCGACTACACGGTGGACGTCGACGACATCCAGCTGGCCACGACGAGCACGTGGCCGGGCTTCCTGGACGGCTCACCGGCCACCCCCTCGGTCGGCTCGACGCTCACCTTCTCCGAGTCCTTCGGGGGCGGCGCCGTCGGTACGCGACCGACGTCCCACACCTCGTCGTACGACCAGTCGATCGGGGACAGCGGCGACAACAGCGGCACCGTGGCGGTCGTCTACGACGCGAACGGGGTGCGCGGCCAGTGCGCTCGGTTCTCCAACACCAAGATCGCAGCCGGGACGTTCGGGTTCCTGGGCAAGCGGGTCGGCCAGCAGAAGCGGATCTTCCTCCGTCGCTACTACTACGTCGACGTCCTGCCCAGCTACCGCACCAGCGTGCTGCTCTACAAGTACGGCGGCACCGGCAACGGCCAGCTCGGGGGCACGCACAACGGCTCGTTCGCGATCGGAGGGACGAGCCAGGGACACAGGTTCACCCTGGTGAACGACAACACGAACTCGACACTGTCTCGCGCCGTGGTGCCGGTCAGGTCGTGGTTCCGGGTCGAGACCGAGCTCGACTTCACCGCGGCCACGGGCGTGCAGACCGCACGGCTGTTCCTCGGCAGCAACTACAACGGCACCACCCCCGACGAGACGCTCACCGCGAACCTCACCGGGCCCTATACCGACTACATCGAGGACGGCATCCTCACCAACCCCAACGCGATGTTCGCCCTGAGGGTCGACGAGGCAGCCAACGGCACAGGCTGGATCGGGCCGATGTGACTACACCGGAGAGAGCGCGTCCTCCGTCGAGGCGCCGACCTGCAGGTGGCCCCCCGCGTTCAGGGGGTCGTGGGCGACGATGCCGGGCAGCTGGTCGTGGAAGAAGACCTGGGCGAGCAGCTCCCGCCGCGATCGCGTGTCGGTCTTGGCGAAGGCCGACTTCAGGTGGTCCTGGACGGTCCACGGCGAGATGACCAGCCGGTCCGCGATGGCTGCCGTGTCGAGCCCACGCGCGACCAGGGTTGCCACCTCCCTCTCGCGCGGCGTCAGGCCGAATGCCTCGAGCCTCAGCGGTAGCGCGTACTCCTCGCCGGCGCGCTGGACCACGATGGCCACCCGGTCGGTACCACTTCCGTCGGGAAGCGAGCCGTAGAAGCTGAGCCAGCCCGACGATGTCGGGACGTGGAGCGGAGGTGCGGACCTGCCGGAGCGACCCTTGCTGCGGACGTCGGCGGCCAGCGAGAGAGCCGCGCTCGGGATCCTCCGATGCGCCGGATCGTCGAGCACGAGCTGATCGAGCAGGTCCTCGGTGACCGGGGTCATGAGCTCGACCTCGTCACTGCCGTCGAGCACGAGCAGACCTGGCGCGCGGTCCACGTCCGTACGTCGCGCTGCCTCGAAGCGGTAGGAGCTGCGGAGCGCCTCGGCGATCGGACGGGAGAGGCGGGCCATGATGCGGGCGTCGTCGGCCGTGAAGTCACCGGTGGCCTCCGTGCGGTGGAGGACGACGCATCCCCAGGCACGCCCACGGGTCACCATCGCAGCGCGCAGCTCGTGCGGGGTGCCGATCGGCGCAAGGTACTCGACGTACCGCGCGCTGCGCTCCGGGCGCCCACGAGTCGTCTCGCTCAGGATCGCGACCGGGGTACGCCGCGCGGCCAGGCTCGCGAACGTGTTGACGTCCTCGCGGGCGTACTCGCTGGCGACCACGGCGCCGGCGGCCATCGCCTCGGTCTCCGGAGTGAGGAAGCCGGCCGACATGAGCTCGACGGGGTTGGCGGTGGTGAGCAGCCGGGTGTCCGGATCCAGCCCGTGCCAGCAGGCCGCGTCGACGGCGAAGGCCCGGCGGATGCGTGCGGTGAGCTCGGCATGGAGTGCGCCGTAGGGCAACCCGCGCGTGCCGAGGTGTTCGACCTCCGCGACCAGCCGGTCGCCTCCCCACCGCTCCACCCCGCCATGATGGCGTGCCCCTGCCTCGTTCGGAGGCCCAGATGCACGAAAGATCCCAGATCGCGAGGGATACCTGGTCGGCGGCGGCGCAGCAGAGTGGTGGTCGCCGCAGACCGCGGCGCCGGCCCGACC
>JAHEXO010000611.1 GCA_023252065.1 Nocardioides sp.
CGATGATCGCCGGCGCCGCCCGGTGGAGGGCGAACGCCATCGCCTCGTGGCGGTCCTCGTGGCGACGGAGCTCTTCTCGATAGCGCGCAACCAGAAGCAGGGCGTAGTCGGTGCCGGCACCGAAGACCAGCACCGTGAGGATGCCTTGGCTCTGCCCGTTGACCGTGAGCCCGGCGTTCTTCGCGAGCACGTAGATCACGCCCTGCGCGGTCACCAGCGCCACCCCGGCGGAGATCACCGGCAGCAGCCACAGGATCGGGCTGCGGTAGGTCAGCAGCAGGATCACGATCACCACGATCACCGTGGAGTAGAGCAGCTTCCCGTCGATGCCCGAGAAGACCTCGGCGGAGTCTGCGGCCTGGCCACCGGGTCCGGCGACGTAGACGGTCGCGCCCGGGAGCTGCGCGATGCCCTCGATCTGGTCCTTGATGTCGGGGAGCTTGTTCCAGCCGTCCTTGCCGAAGTTGAAGGTGACCTGGCCCTGCGCCACCTGCTGGTCCTGCGACACCTGGATCAGCGTGCTCGGCGGCACGGTGGAGCCGTCCGGTGCCTTCGCCGGCACCGCGCCGTCGATCTTCTGGATCTGGTCGAGCTGGGTGCCGATCGTCGCCAGGTCGGCCTTGGTCAGGCCCGACTTCTTCTCGTAGACGACCACGGTGGGGATGTCGTTCTGGTCCTGGAACGGGGCCAGCTTCTCCAGTGCCTGCGTCGACTCGGCGCTGGCGGGCAGCCACGAGGACGCCTGGTTGTCCTGCACTCCGGTGAGCTTGCCGGCCAAGGGGCCGGCGAGCGCCACCACGAGCACCCAGAAGACGAGGACGAGCCACTTGGTGACACGACCGGTGAGTCGGCCGGCGATCTGTCGATGCATGTCGCCCAGTCCAGCAGAGGTCGCCGACAGGTGTCATCGGGGTTTACCCCGAGTTCGCCGGGCTTTGCAGAATCGTGACCTGGCCTGAGGTACCTCAGGTGAGCTCGGTCTCGCTCCCGGCCTTCGCACCCGCCACCGTCGGCAGGTCGTCGCGGGCCGGCGTGGACGAGGTGCCCTGCTTGCGCAGAGTCGCCACCGAGACGTGTGGCCAGCGCAGCCCGTTGAAGTCGAGCATGACGATCTGCGAGTACTGCAGCTGCAGGAAGTGCCCGTTGGTGTGCGGCTTCTTGACCTTCTCGATCCAGAACGTCGCGATCACGCGGTTGGCGGACGCGTTCTCGGTGAGGAAGAACGTGTTCGCCGTACCGATGCTGTGCGGCTTGGCGTTGCCCGCGTTCACGTGGAGCACGGTGGTGCGCACGATGTCCTGGCCGTGGATGGCCTTCGTCAGCACGAGGTTGGGGTTCTTCACCATCGCCTGCGTGATCTCCGGCTGGGTGGAGGCGTCCGACGGCTGGCGGAACTTCGTCTTCTTCGACAGGTTCAGCTCGGGGAACGACTGCTCGGCGTCGGCGAACGAGCCCTTGCCCGAGGGCGCCCCGGAGAACGGGATGATGTCGTTCGGCTTGATGATCGGCGGGCCGGCGATCGTGGACGCACGCCCCTGGGCGACGATCCCGGTGCCGTGGGGGATCGAGGCCATCCGCACCACCGTGGGCGGCTCCGGAGGGACGGTCGTCCTCGGCACGGTGGCCCAGATGCCGGGCTCCAGGTGGATGCCGGCCGACAGGGTGCTGTCGTCGATCTTCTGCATGTAGTTGACCCCGAACATCTCGATGTCCTTCATCTCGAGCCCGCGGTTGGGGATGGCGCCCGGAATCTCCTCGAACACAGATGGTGTTGAAGCCGGTCCCGGTCCAGGTGCCGGGAAGGGCCGCGAGTGGGCCCAGGGGGTCGTCGATGCTCTTGAAGGGGTGCGGCTCGGGGTCCGCGATGGCGGGCACGGGCTCGAAGGCGAAGTGGGCGAGACTCATGGGGTTCTCCTCGGGGTGGGCACACGGGTTCCCGGGCCCTGTCACCAGGTGAGGAGCGGTCGGCGGGCCCGGTGATACGCCGGCCGGTCCGTGGTCAGCCGTAGAGGCGGTCGATCACGTCGCCGTACTTGGCGTGTACGACGCGTCGCTCGAGCTTGAGCGTGGGCGTGAGCTCCTCCGACTCGGCCGTCCACTCGACCGGGAGGAGCTCGAAGGACTTCACCTGCTCGGGACGCGAGAGGCGGGCGTTGGCCCGGTCGACCGCCTCCTGCGCCATGGCCCGGATCTCGGGCTTCGCCGCGAGGTCGGCGAGGTCGGTGAACTCGATGCCGGCCATCTGGGCGACCACCGGCGCGACCTCACCGTCGAGGGTGAGCACCGCCACGACGTAGGGCCGGTTGTCGCCGAACGCGAGCGCGTGGCCGACGATCGGCGACTCCTTGAGGAGACTCTCGATGTTGGACGGGGCGATGTTCTTGCCCGCCGAGGTGATGATGAGCTCCTTCTTGCGGTCGACGATCGACACGAACCCGTCGTCGTCGATGGCGGCGATGTCGCCCGTGTGGAGCCAGCCCTCGGCGTCGATCAGGTCGGCCGTCGCTTCCGGTCGCCGGTGGTAGCCGACCGTCATGATGGGCCCGCGGGCCAGCAGCTCGCCGTCGTCGG
>JAHEXO010000612.1 GCA_023252065.1 Nocardioides sp.
AGGCGGCGGAGGCCTGGGCGGGGCTCGGCTTTCCCTACGAGCGGGCCTGGGCGATGGTGGCGGCCGGCGACGACGACCTCGCCCGCACCGGTCTGGTGGCCCTCCAGGACCTCGGCGCCACGGGTGCCGCGACGGCCGCCGCACGCCGGCTCCGGTAGCGCGGGGTGCAGGGACTCTCGCGGGGGCCACGCGCGGCGACCACGCGCACGGCGTACGGGCTCACGGCGCGCCAGCTCGAGGTGCTCGGCCTGCTCGCCTCCGGCCTGCGCAACTCCGAGATCGCGGCGTCGATGGTGCTCTCCGAGCGCACCGTCGACCACCACGTGTCCGCGGTGCTGGCCAAGCTCGGCGTCCAGACCCGGGCGCAGGCGGCGGCCGTGGCCGTCCGCGACGGGATCGTCTCCGATGGCGGAGACGGCACACGGGACGACTAGCGTGGCCTCGTGCCGTTCGTCGTCCACGAGATCCGCCGCTACCCGGTCAAGTCGCTGGCAGGAGAGTCGCTCACGACCGTCGAGATCGACGCGCGAGGCCTCGTCGGCGACCGTTGGTACGCCGTCGTCGACGGCGACGGCAGGCTCTCCTCCGGCAAGAACAGCACGCGCTTCCGTCGGCGCGACGCCGTCTTCGACTTTGCCTCCCGTACGACGGACGAGGGTGTCCTGGTCGCCGGTCCCGGCGGTGAGTGGTCGGCCGGCGACCCCGCTCTCGACCAGGCCCTGGCCGACGCCATGGGCGACCCCGTCCGGGTGCTCGCCGAGGGGGTCACGCCCCACTACGACGACGGCCCGGTGTCGCTGGTCGGCACCGCGTCGCTCGACTGGTGCCGCGAGCACCTCGATGTCGACGCCGACCGTCGACGTATCCGGCCCAACCTGGTGGTCGACACCAGCGAGCCGTTCGTGGAGGAGACCTGGTCGGGCTCGCTCACGATCGGCGGTGCCCGGCTGACGGTCGACCGCCGGATCGAGCGCTGCCGGATGATCGACATCGCCCAGGAGGGGCTTGGCCGCGAGGGCGGCTGGCTCAAGGCGCTGACCGAGACCCGCGACATGAGCCTCGGGATCTACCTCGACGTCGCTCGGCCCGGCACACTGCGGGTGGGTGACGAGGTGCTCCTGAACGGCTGAGGACGTTGCTCAGGAGTGGATCGCCAGCGCCAGCGGGCTCTCGAAGGCCCCGGCGCGTGGGCCGATGAGCGACGTCGACAGCGACACCGTGCTCCCGGTCCGGCGCCAGACCGGCCGGCCGTGGGCGGACGCGACTCCGACCCGGACCCCACCGTGTTCCGGGGCGATGAGTGAGGTGCTGGTCGTGACGGGTAGCCGCGGACCCAGCTCACGCGGCGCACGCCACTGCCCCGAGCCGGGTGCTGTCGAGTCGACGACCACGCTGCCGTCGGTCCGCACCGCGGCGAGCCAGAGCCGTCCGGAGACGTCGACCGTCGTCGAGGGGGAGGAGTACGGCGACCACTGGCCGGCGGCCTGCACCCCGTGGCCCCACTGCGCCGTGCCCGCGCCCGTGTGCCGCGAGACGAGCTCGCCCCGGGCAGTCACCGCGGTCAGCCATAGCCGCCCGTCGCCGGCAAGGGTGAGGGCCGGGCTCGACGTCTGCGACCAGGTGCGACGGTCGACGGCGTGGAAGTGGCTCCAGGGCCGGGCGTGATCCAGTGCGTGTGCGGCTTCGAGGCTGCCGTGCTGCGTCACGGCCGCGATCCAGAGGTGGCCGCGGACGTCGGTGGCAGCGGCGGGAGCGGTGTGCGTCGACCACGACCCAGGGGCCCCCAACCGGTCGCGCCGGCCCCAGCCGTCGCGGGTCGTGGTGTGCCGGCTGACCAGGTCGCCGGCGGCCGAGACGGTCAGCAGCTGCATGCGCCCGTGGCCGTCGAGAGCGAGCGTCGGCGTCGCGGTCGTCGACCAGGGACCGCCCTTGACCGGCCGCGGATGCGTCCACCGGTCGGTCGTCCCACGGGTGTGCGCGGTGAGTACGCCGCCGTCCGCGGACACGGCGGCGACCCAGGTGCGACCCAGGGTGTCCGCGGCGATCGAGGGTGCCGCGCTCGACGACCAGGTGACGTGCGGGCCGAGGTGGACGGGTCGCGCGGTCGTGGTGGTCACCGACAGGTCGCCGTGCCCGGAGAGCCGTGCGGACCAGGTGCCGCCGCCCGGCGCGGCCGTCGTGGCGGCCGCTCGGGTCGAGCCCAGGCTGGGGTCGGGCGCGACGTCGGAGAGGTGGAGGTAGCGGAAGTCGGACGCCGGCGCCGTGCGCACGTCGTACCCGCCCGCCACGTAGTAGTTGTACTCCTCGACGGTGACGGTCCCGTCGCCGACGGCGGAGACCCAGGCGACGTGGCCGACCCGGCCGTCGTCGGTCTGTGCCACCGCTCCGACGGCGGGCACGTCGTCGACCAGGTAGCCGAGCGACGTGGCTTCGTCGTCCCAGTTCTCGGCGTTGCCGAACGCGCTGCTGCTCGCCATGTGGTTGGAGAAGTCGCTGATCCCGTTGGTCTCCCGGAGCCGCCACGCGACGAAGCTCGTGCAGTTGCGCAGCGCGAAGCCCCAGGGGTCGC
>JAHEXO010000613.1 GCA_023252065.1 Nocardioides sp.
CGTGGCGGAGGCCGCCGCTCTGCTGGGGTGGGGCGCGCGGGCGGTGGCGGTGAGCCCACTGCCCGGTCCGTCGGGGAACGTCGAGTTCTTCTTGTGGCTGCGTCACGGCGTACCCGAGGTCGACCGGGCCGCGATCGACGCTGTGGTGTCGGCCGGTCCACCGGGGGTGGCGGGTGAGAGGGTGGAAGAGTGAACATCCGGCGCGTCCTGATGCTGACCCACCCGGGTCGGGCCCAAGCACGTGACGTCGCCTGCGAGATGGTCCACGCCCTGACCGGTCACGGCATCCGGGTCCGCCTCCTCAAGGAGGAGGCAGAGGCCCTCGGGCTCTCCGACAACCCCGCCGTCGAGCTGGTCGACGACCCGGCCCCGGCCGGTCCCAGCGGAGGAATGGCGGCGGGACTGCCCGACCCGAGCGCCGAGTGTGAGCTCGTGGTCGTGATCGGCGGCGACGGCACGATCCTGCGCGCCGCGGAGGTGGCTCACCACAGCGGTACGCCGATCCTCGGGGTCAACCTCGGCCATGTCGGGTTCCTCGCCGAGGCCGAGGTCGACGACGTCGGCGCGGCGATCGAGGCGATCGTCCACCGGCGCTACACCGCAGAGGACCGGCTCACCATCGACGTGTCGGTGTTCCGCGACGGCGAGCGGGTGGCCCACACGTTCGCGCTCAACGAGGCGAGCGTGGAGAAGGCCGCCCGTGAGCGGATGCTCGAGGTCGTGGTCGAGGTCGACGGCCGGCCGCTGTCACGGTGGGGCTGCGACGGGGTGGTGTGTGCGACACCGACCGGCTCGACGGCCTACAACTTCAGTGCGGGTGGCCCGGTGGTCTGGCCGGGCGTCGAGGCGTTGCTGCTGGTGCCGATCAGCGCCCACGCGCTCTTCGCCCGCCCGCTCGTGGTGGCGCCGACGTCGGTGCTGGCGATCGAGGTGATGTCCCCGCCACAGGCCTCGGGCGTCCTGTGGTGCGACGGGCGCCGCACGGTCGACCTACCGACCGGGGCGCGGATAGAGGTGCGCCGCGGCGAGCATCCGGTGCGGCTGGTCCGGCTCCACGAGAAGCCGTTCACCGACCGGCTGGTGGCCAAGTTCGGGCTTCCGGTGACGGGCTGGCGTGGAGCGAGCGAGCGACGCCGGCGAGGCGGTGCCGATGCTTGAGGAGCTGCGGATCACCGGCCTCGGCGTGATCGAGTCGGCGACCCTCGAGCTCGGGCCGGGGCTGACGGTGATCACCGGCGAGACCGGTGCGGGCAAGACCATGGTCGTCACCGCGCTGGGGCTGCTGCTCGGGGGCCGGGCCGACAGCGGTGCGGTGCGCTCGGGCAGCAGGGCCGCGCGGGTCGAGGGCGTGGTCCGGGTCGCCGACCTGCCCGACGTGGTGCGCGCGGTCGAGGAGGCCGGTGGCGAGGTCGAGGGCGACCAGGTGCTGCTGGCCCGCAACGTGTCGGCCGAAGGACGCTCGCGGGCGTTCGTGGGAGGCGCCTCGGTGCCGGTCTCCACGCTGTCGGAGGTGGCCGAGCCGCTGGTCGCCGTGCACGGGCAGTCCGACCAGCACCGGCTGCTGCAGCCCCGGGCCCAGCGGTCGGCGCTCGACTCCTACGGCGGGGAGGCGGTCTCCAGCCTGCTGACGACCTACCGGACCCTGCACACCGAGCTGCTCGAGGTCGAGCGCCAGCTGGCCGAGGTCGTCGCCCACGCCCGCGAGCGGGCGCGCGAGGCAGACCTGCTCCGGTTCGGGCTCGGCGAGATCGAGGCGGTCTCACCTGCCCCCGGCGAAGACGTCACCCTGGCCGACGAGGAACGACGGCTCGGCCACGCCGACACCTTGCGCACGGCCGCTGAGTCCGCTCGCGAGGCCCTGTCGTCCGACGAGGGCAATCCCGACGCGCTGGGCGCGGTGGCTGCTGCTCGCACCCTGCTCGACGGCGTACGCGACCACGACCCCGCCGCCGGCGACCTGGCCGACCGGGTCGCCGAGGTCACCTACCTGCTCTCCGACGTCGCAGCCGACGTCGCCTCCTACGCCGGCGCCGTGGAGACCGACCCGGCCCGGCTGGCCGCGGTCTCCGAGCGCCGTGCCGCCCTGACCGCGCTCACCCGCAAGTACGGCGAGACCGCGGCCGACGTGCTCGCCTGGGCCGAGTCGTCAGCGGCCCGGCTGGCCGAGCTGGACGACACCGACGACCGCATCGAGCGCCTGCGCGAGCGCCGCGACGACCTGCGCGCTCGACTGGGGCCGGCAGCCGGCTCCCTGTCCCACGCCCGCGTCGAGGCGGCCGGCCGGCTGTCCACGCAGCTGACCGGCGAGCTCGCGTCGCTGGCGATGCCCCACGCGGTGCTCGACGTGCAGGTGCGACAGACCCCGAGCGACGACGGGCTGGAGATCGGTGGCCGGCGGCTGCGGATCGGCTCCTCGGGGGTCGACGAGGTCGAGATGCTGCTGACCGCCAACACCGGCAGCGAGCCCCGACCCCTCAACAAGGGCGCCTCGGGGGGCGAGCTGTCGCGGGTGATGCTGGCGCTCGAGGTCGCGCTGGCCGGCACCAGCCCGGTGCCGACCTTTGTCT
>JAHEXO010000614.1 GCA_023252065.1 Nocardioides sp.
GCAGGGTCGGGTTTCCGCAGCCGAGTGAGGCCAGCAGCGCGTCCTCGGGGACCTGTTGTCGCTCGGCCTCGCCGTACTGCGCGCCGCCGAACGGGTCGAGCGCCTCGGGGCTGCAGCACGCCGAGGCGCCACCGCCACAGCAGGATGCGGCCTGGTCCGGGGTAGTGCGCTCGGTCGCGAGTCGAGCGGCTGCGGCGTAGCGCTCGCGTACGGCGTCGCGGATCTCGTCCGCGTCGTGGATCCTCATGGTGCCCTCCTCGGGTTCGGTCGGGACGGTCTCCGGTCGGGACGGTCAGGGGGTCGCGGCGTCCGCGAGCGTCGACAACAGGGCGAGCGGCTCGGCGACGGCGTCGCAGCACAGGGAGTAGACGTTGCTACGTCCGACCGGCGTGGCCTCGACCAGCCCGTTCTCGCGCAAGGACTTCAGGTGATGGCTGACCAGGGTCTGGGCCAGCCCCGTGGCCGCGGTCAGCTCTGTCACCGACGACCGACGGTCGGCCACGGCGAGCAGGATCGTCAGCCGGTTCTCGTCCGAGAGTGCCTTCAGGATCGGCGCGATGCGGTGGGCGCGAACCGCCGCCGAGGAGGTCACGGAGCTGCTCATACGACGAGAGTATCCACCAGCCAATGCTGGTTTCAACAGTGAACGTTCTTACATATGACACGGCCTCCGGATGGCGGCCACCCACCTCCGATGCCTCCCGGTCAACCGGCCAGACGGATCACGCCAGCCCGCGCACGAAGTCCGACAGCTGCGCCAGGTTGCGGCACTCCACCATCGGCACCACCTCGCCGTACGCCGTGGCCGCCGAGTCGCCGGTGTCCCAGTGGCGCGGGTGCTCGGGGTTGAGCCACCACGCGTGCCGCGCGCGCCCGGCGAGGTCACGCAGCGCTTCCACCTGCAGGTCGCTGTAGTTCGAGCGCGCGTCGCCCAGCACGAGCAACGACGAGCGCGGACCGAGTGCATCGGCGTGCTGCTCGGCGAAGCCGGCGAAGGCACGTCCGTAGTTGGTCCGCCCCCACCGCGCGGCGTGCTCGGTCCGGGCCGCCAGCTCGGCGAGCACCAGCCCGGGGTCGGCTCCGGGCCGGAAGACGTCGGTGACCTCGTGCACCTGGTCGACGAACGTGAAGGCCCGCACCTTCCCGAACTGCTCGTGGAGCGCGTAGACGAGCATCAGGGTGAACTGCGCGAAGCTGGCCACCGACCCGCTCACGTCGCAGAGCACCACGAGCTCGGTGCGGTGCGGTCGGCGGGGGCGGTGGTAGGTCGTGAGCGGCACGCCTCCCGACGAGACCGAGGCGCGCACGGTGCGCCGTACGTCGAGCGGACCGCGGCGCCGGGCGTGACGCTGGCGGGCCATCCGGGTGGCCAGGCGACGAGCCAGCGGGTAGATCTCGCGGCGCATCTCGGCGAGGTCGGCCTTGCGGGCCGAGGTGAAGTCGAGGCGTTCCAGGGTGGGCCGGACCGCGACCGAGGCCACGTGCTCCGGGCCCTTCTCGGCCGCGATCCGACGCCGGGCGTCGGCCTCCGTGAGCGCGGTGAAGACGCCGACCCGCCGCTGCGCCGTACGGCGCGAGTCGTCGTCGCCACGGCCCACCGCGAGGAGGGCCTCGACGACCTGGTCGACGAGGGTCTGCGGTGACACCCGCTGGAGGGCGGTGTACGACGACCAGCTCGACAGCCCCGGCCCGCGGCCGCGCATCGCCCCGAACCTGCCGACAGCCTCGACGGCCAGGGCCCGGAGCATGTCGTCGTCACCGGCGGCGAGCGCTGCTGCGAGCCGGGCCCGGATGTCGTCGAGGTCGGCCGGCCCGTCCGAGCGATGCCGCTCGCCCGGGCGCTCGGCGCCCTCCGGGCCATCCGTCGACCCGTCCGCCGCCACGCCCTCCCCGACCAGGCGCGGGAAGTAGAGGTCGAAGAGGGTGTCGAAGGTGGGCCGCTGGGCGTACCGCTTGACCAGGGTGGCGGCGTAGGCCTGACGGATCGCCTCGCGGTCACCCCAGTCGAGCACGCTGAACGCGGCGATCGCGTCGAGGTCCTCGGCCAGCGACACCGGCACCCCCGCGCCGCGCAAAGCCTCCAGGAAGGCGATGTGGGTGGTGAGCAGGCCGCTGGTCATGCGCCGAGCTTCAGCTCCTTGGCGGCCCGCTCGTGGTCGGAGGCGTGCTTGAGGACGGCGCCCAGGGTCCGGGTCACCGCGGCCTCGTCGAGGTCGCCGATCTCGAGGGCCACCAGGGTGCGGGCCCAGTCGACGGACTCCGCGATCGAGGGCGCCTTCTTCAGGTCGAGGTCGCGGAGCCGGCCGACGGTGTCGACGACCTGCCGCACGATCCGGTCGTCGAGTTCCGGCACCTGGCGATGGATGATCTCGCGCTCGCGGGCTGCGTCGGGGTAGTCGAGCTGGAGGTAGAGGCAGCGTCGCTTCAGCGCCTCGGAAAGCTCGCGGCTCGCGTTGGAGGTCAAGAGGACGAAGGGTCGGCGTAGGGCCGACATCGTGCCGAGCTCAGGGATGGTGACCTGGAACTCGCTGAGGATCTCCAGCAGCAGCCCCTCGACCTCGACGTC
>JAHEXO010000615.1 GCA_023252065.1 Nocardioides sp.
GAAGAACGCGAAGCCCTTCTTCGTGCAGTCGAAGATGTTGTCGGCGTCGAGGTACTGGGTCAGCGACTTGCGGCAGAAGACGCCGAGCGGCACGACACCCTTGCGCGTCTGCACCTCGTCGCGGACCTCGTCGTACGGACCGGCGATGAGTGCCGTGATGTAGGAGGAGATGCGCTTCGTCGGCTCGAACGACCACGTGGCGCGCTCGACGCCGTCTGCCACGCCGGCGGCCTGGGGGGCGGGCGTGGGGGAGTTGCTGATGACCTTCCAGTGCGCGGGTGCAGTCACCGTGAAGCGGAAGGACGCCTTGAGGTCGGGCTGCTCGAACACGGCATACATGCGCCGGGAGTCCGGGACCTCGAACTGCGTGTAGAGGTAGACCTCGTTGTCGACCGGGTCGACGAAGCGGTGCAGCCCCTCGCCGGTGTTGGTGTAGCGCCCCGTCGCGTCGACGGTCAGCTCGTTCTCGGCGGCCAAACCGGACAAGGTGATCCGCGAGTCCGCGAAGACCTCGGCCGGGTCGAGGTCGACGCCGTTCAGCGTCACCTGCTCCACGGAGTCGGCGATGAGGTCGATGAACGAGTCGGCGCCCGCCTCGGAGCAGGAGAACGTGACCGTGGTGACGGTGTGGAAGTTCTCCGGACCCGTCGTCAGGTCGAGACGGACGTCGTAGGAGTCGACGCGCAGGATGCTGGCGCGGCTCGCCGCCTCGTCGCGGGTCAGGTTCTTGCCGGGCACGTAGGGACCTCCTGGGAAGGGTGCTGTGGGCACGACGGAGCGTCGGTCGGACGGCGTCGTCGCGGGCCATCCTCGCACGGAACCCCGACCGGTCCACCACCGCGATGGGCGGGCAGGTGGCAGTGCCATGATGGGCCGCATGGCCGATGCGAAGGACAGCCCGAAGACGAGCCCTGACGCCGTCGAGATGTGGTTCGACCCGATCTGCCCGTGGGCGTGGATGACCTCCCGCTGGCTCATGGAGGTCGAGACGCTGCGCGACATCGAGGTGACCTGGTCGGTCATGAGCCTCGCGGTCCTCAACGAGCACCGTCACGACCTCGACGCCGCCTACCGGGCACGGATGGACGAGGCGTGGGGCCCGGTCCGGGTCATCATCGCCGCCGTCGAGGCGCACGGTGACTCCGTCATCAAGCCGCTCTACGACGCCATGGGCACCCGCATCCACCTGCGCAAGATGAACGACTTCGACGAGGTCATCCGCGAGTCGCTCGAGGAGGTGGGCCTGCCCGTCGACCTGGCCAAGGAGGCCCACCACAAGAAGCACGACGCGGCCCTGCACCGCAGCCACAAGCGCGGGATCAGCCTCGTCGGCACCGACGTCGGCACGCCGATCATCGCCGTCGACGGCGTCGCCTTCTTCGGCCCCGTCGTGACGCCCGCGCCCAAGGGCGAGGACGCCGCCCGGCTCTGGGACGGCTGCGTGCTCGTCGCGAGCACGCCCGGCTTCTTCGAGCTCAAGCGCACCCGCACGCTCGGTCCCATCTTCACCTGACCCTTGCTCCACCCGACGCACCCAAGGACGGACATGCGCATCCACATCGGCGGCGACCACGCGGCCTACGAGCTCCACCAGTCCCTCGCCACGCACCTGCGCGACGCGGGCCACGAGGTCGTCGACCACGGCCCGTTCACGTACGACGCCCAGGACGACTACCCGGTGTTCGTGCTCCGTGCGGCCGAGGCCGTCGCGGCCGACGAGGGCTCGCTCGGCGTCGTGCTCGGGGGGTCGGGCAACGGCGAGCAGATGGCGGCCAACAAGGTCAGCGGCATCCGGGCGGCGCTCGCCTACAACGCCGAGCTCGCGAGCCTCGCGCGCGAGCACAACAACGCGCAGGTCGTCTCCATCGGGGCGCGGTTCACGGCCGACGACGTCGCCAAGGAGATCGTCGACACCTTCGTGGCGACGAAGTTCACCGATGAGGCGCGCCACAGCCGTCGTCTGGGTATGGTTTCCGCGTACGAGACCACGGGGGACTTGCCGGCTTTGCCGGACTCGGACGCACGCTGACGTCGCGACGTCCGCCGTCCCCCTTCATCGCCGCAAGGGAGGCACGTGGCCCACAACGAGAGCTCCGTCTCTCGACGCCCGCGCTACGCTGCCGGACCGATGCGACGACTCCGACTCCTGGGCCCGTGGCTCAGCCGTGCCCCCTGGGTCGTCGTCACGGCGTTCCTGCTTCTCAGCATCCTCGCGACGGCGGCCGTCTTCGTGTGGCCGACGGTGGTCCCGTGGGGCGTCTACGGCCTCATCGTCGTGGCCGCCGGCCTGTTCCTCGAGCCGCGCTACCTGCTCGTCGTCTACATCGGCCTCTTCCTCGCCATGGCGATCCTCGGGGCCTACCTCGGTCCGGTGAAGCCGACCACCACGGGGGCGCAGATCGTCACCGTCGTCACGATGCTGCTCATGATCTGGCTCTCGCACGCCAGGGCCCAGGTCGGCGTCGTCGGGGTCACGGGTGAGTCGATGCTCGTCGACATGCGCGACCGCCTCCGTGCTCAGGGCGAGCTGCCGCCGCTGCCCGCGCAGTGGGGAGCCGAG
>JAHEXO010000616.1 GCA_023252065.1 Nocardioides sp.
CACCGACAAGGCTCGCTGGGACGCGCTGGTCCTCGAGGCGCTCGCCGACCTCGAGCACGCCGTCGACCGCGCCGCGATCCAGGGAGGGCTAGCCGCGCCGCCGGCCCTGCTCACCCGCTGGCGTACGGCGCGCGACCGGCTCGCCGACACCCTCCGCGGCTACCCCCAGGGCCAGAAGATGCCCTGGTACGGCCCGCCGATGTCGGCGACCTCGATGGCGACCGCCCGGTTCATGGAGACCTGGGCGCACTCGCTCGACGTCCACGAGGCGCTCGGCGTCGAGCCCGAGGTCACCGACCGGATCCGCCACGTGGCCCACCTCGGTGTCCGCACGCGCGACTTCTCGTTCGCCACCCACCACATGCCGCCGCCGAGGGGGGAGTTCCGCGTCGACCTGACCGCTCCGTCGGGCGACCTGTGGTCGTGGGGACCGGAGGACGCGAGCCAGACCGTGACCGGCGCGGCGTACGACTTCTGCCTCCTGGTCACCCAGCGGGTCAACCGTGCCGCCACCTCACTGGTGGCGGTCGGGCGCGACGCCGACACGTGGCTGACCATCGCCCAGTGCTTCGCAGGCCCGCCGGGCCTCGGACGTGAGCCGCGATGAGCCCGCTGCGGATCGGCAACTGCTCGGGCTTCTACGGCGACCGCCTCACCGCGATGCGCGAGATGCTGGAGGGCGGTCACCTCGACGTCCTGACCGGCGACTACCTCGCCGAGCTGACGATGCTGATCCTCGGCCGCGACCAGCTCAAGGACGCCTCGCTCGGCTACGCCCGCACCTTCGTCCGTCAGCTCGAGGACTGCCTCGGCCTCGCCCTCGGGCGCGGGGTGCGGATCGTGTCCAACGCCGGCGGGCTCAACCCGGCCGGCCTCGCCGACCGTCTCGCCGAGGCTGCCGCCGGGCTCGGGCTCTCACCGTCGATCGCCTACGTCGACGGCGACGACGTGCGGGCGTTGGGGTTCCCCGGGGCCCTCACCGCCAACGCCTACCTCGGCGGCTTCGGCATCGCCGCCGCGCTGTCGGCCGGAGCCGAGGTCGTCGTCACCGGCCGGGTCACCGACGCGTCGCTGGTCGTCGGCCCTGCCGTCGCCCACTTCGGCTGGCAGCCCACGGCGTACGACGCGCTGGCGGGCGCGGTGGTGGCCGGCCACGTCCTCGAGTGCGGCACGCAGGCCACGGGTGGCAACTTCTCCGGCTTCGGTTCGATGCCGAGATCGGCTCAACCGCTGGGATTCCCGCTCGCCGAGCTCTACGACGACGGCTCATCGGTGATCACCAAGCACCCCGACACCGGCGGGGTGGTCAGCGTCGACACGGTGACCGCCCAGCTGATGTACGAGGTGCAGTCGACCCGCTACCTCGGGCCCGACGTGACCACCCACCTCGACTCGGTCCGGCTCTCCGACGACGGACCCGACCGGGTGCGGGTCTCCGGGGTGCGCGGGGAGGCACCGCCCGAGCAGCTCAAGGTCTGCGTCAACGAGCTCGGCGGCTACCGCAACTCCGTTGAGCTGGTCCTGACCGGCCTGGACGTCGAGGAGAAGGCGGCCTGGGTGCGCGCCCAGCTCGAACCCCGGCTCACGGCGTCCTCCGTCACCTGGACCCTCGGTGCCCTGCCACAGCCCGACGCCGACACCGAGGAGGGAGCGTCCACGCTGCTCCGGTGCACGGTCCAGGACTCGTCGCCCGACCCTGTCGGTCGCGCCTTCAGCAGCGCTGCGGTCGAGCTCGCGCTCGCGTCCTACCCGGGCTTCACCATGACCGCGCCCCCGGGGGCCGGCACGCCCTTCGGCGTGTACCGCGCCGAGTACGTCGACCGCTCGGCGGTCACCCACACCGTGCGCCACGCCGACGGCCGCGCCGAGGTGGTCCGATGAGAGCTCCGCTCGGCACGTTCGTCCATGCCCGGTCCGGAGACAAGGGTGGCGACGCCAACCTCGGGCTCTGGGTCGCCCACGACGGCTCCGCGGCGTACGACGCGCGGGTCGAGTGGCTGCTCGCCCTGGTGACGCCCGGCTCCGTGCGCACCCTGCTGCCCGAGGCGGCCGACCTCGAGGTCGAGGTCTTCGCGCTGCCCAACCTCGGCGGGGTGAACGTCGTCCTGCGCGGCCTGCTGGGGCGCGGCGTCGCCGCCTCGACGCGCTTCGACCCGCAGGCCAAGGGACTCGGGGAGTGGGCGCGGTCGCGGTACGTCGAGATCCCCGAGGCACTGCTGTGAGCGACCGCGACGCGCTGCGGGAGACGGCGCGGGAGTTCACCAGGCGCGAGGTGGTGCCCCACCTCCAGGCCTGGGAGGACGCCGGCGAGGTGCCGCGCGACCTGCACGCACGTGCGGCGAAGCAGGGCCTGCTCGGCGTCTCGTTCCCGGTCGAGGTGGGCGGTGAGGGTGGCGACCTGCTCGACAGCATCGCGGTGATGGAGAGCATGCTCGAGGAGGGAGCGTCCAGCGGCTTGCTGGCCGCCCTGTTCACCTCCGGCATCGCCCTGCCCCACATCGTCGCGAGCGGCAACGCCGACCTCGTCGACCGCTTCGTCCGCCCGACCCTGGCCGGTGA
>JAHEXO010000617.1 GCA_023252065.1 Nocardioides sp.
GACTCCACCATCGAGGCGGTCGTGCCCAACCGCCCCGGCATCCCGTTCCGGGTCCGCAAGCACACGCTGATGGACCTCGACCAGTGGCCCTACCCAGCCAAGCCTCTGGTGCCGCTGGCCGAGACCGTGCACGAGCGGTTCAGCGTCGAGATCTTCCGTGGCTGCACCCGCGGCTGCCGCTTCTGCCAGGCCGGCATGATCACCCGCCCGGTCCGGGAGCGCTCGATCGAGACGATCGGCGCCATGGTCGAGAACGGCATCCGGCAGTCCGGCTTCGAGGAAGTCGGGCTGTTGTCGCTGTCGAGCGCAGACCACTCCGAGATCGCGGAGGTCGCCCACGGCCTGGCCGACCGTTACGAGGGCTCCAACGTCTCGCTGTCGCTTCCCTCGACCCGGGTCGACGCCTTCAACATCACCTTGGCCAACGAGTTCTCCCGCAACGGTCGGCGTTCGGGCCTCACCTTCGCACCTGAGGGCGGCAGCGAGCGGATGCGGAAGGTGATCAACAAGGCCGTCGACGAGGACGACCTGATCCGCACCGTCGCCACGGCGTACTCCCAGGGCTGGCGGCAGGTGAAGCTCTACTTCATGTGCGGCCTGCCGACCGAGACCGACGACGACGTGCTCGAGATCGCCGACCTGGCCCGCAAGGTGATCGCCAAGGGCCGCGAGGTCACCGGCCACAACGACATCCGCTGCACGGTGTCGATCGGCGGCTTCGTGCCCAAGCCGCACACGCCGTTCCAGTGGGCGGCCCAGCTCGACCACGACACGACCGACGAGCGGCTGAAGAAGCTGCGCGACGTCGTCCGCGCCGACCGCCGCTACGGCCGCGCCATCGGCTTCCGCTACCACGACGGCAAGCCCGGCACCATCGAAGGACTCCTCTCCCGCGGTGACCGTCGCGTCGGCCGGGTCATCGAGGAGGTCTGGCGCGACGGCGGCCGCTTCGACGGGTGGAGCGAGCACTTCTCCTACGACCGCTGGGCCGCTGCCTGCGAGCGCGCGCTGGCCGGCACCGGGGTCGACCTCGACTGGTACACGGTGCGCGAGCGCGACTACGACGAGGTGCTCCCGTGGGACCACCTCGACTCCGGCCTCGACAAGGACTGGCTCTGGTCGGACTGGGAGGACGCCCTCGCCGTCGCCGCCGACCCCGACTCGGTCCCCGACGTCGAGGACTGCCGCTGGACACCCTGCTACGACTGCGGCGTGTGTCCCGACATGGGCACCGAGATCCAGATCGGCCCCACGGGCCGGCCGCTGCTTCCGCTCAGCGTGGTGTAGCCGCGCAGCTCAGCTGGTCTCTCGGGCGACGCCTTCGGGGGAGACCGACGCGTGCGGCTTGGCCTGCCACAGGGCCCAGTCGACGCTGACGTCGCCGGCGGCCCGCAGCAGGCGGGGGAGGTGCTGGTCGAGCAGGTTCTCGGTCGTGGTCTCGGCCGCATGGACGGTGACGTTCATCGCGGCCCGGACCCTTCCTGCGCCGTCCCGCACCGGCACGGCCACCGAACGAACACCCGGAGCGAGCTCCTCGTCGGCGAGCGCCCAGCCTCGGGCACGAACCCGGACGAGCTCCTGGTCGAGCTCCGTGCGGGTCCGGCCGATGTAGGGCGGGAGCCCGGAGCGCGACGGGATCTCGAGGACGGCGTCCAGCTCGTCGGGCGCGAGAGCCGCCAGGAGCACCTTGCCCTGTGACGTCTGCTGCGCCGGGAAGAGCGTGCCGATGTCGACGCGGAGGGCGATGATCTTGGGCACCGACACCCGCGCGACGTAGACGATGTCGCTCCCGTCGAGCTGCGCCATCGACGACGACTCACCGGTCTGGCGGACCAGCGCCTCGAGGTGGGGGCGCGCGACCTCCCAGAGACCGAGGGACGCGACGTACGCCGTGCCGAGCGTGAGCACCTTGGGCGTCAGCTCGAAGGCCCCGCCGTCCGAGCGCACGAAGCCGAGCTCCTCGAGGGTCAGCAGCAGTCGCCGCGCGGTGGGTCTGGCCAGGCCGGTCGCCGTCGCCACGTCGGCGAGGGAGAGCGCGCGGTGCTCCGCGTCGAAGACCTGCAGCACGTCGAGACCGCGCGCGAGCGACTCGACGAAGTCGGGCCCCGAGCCACGTCCTGCCACGGCGGCGACCTAGGAGCCGGAGTCCGGGTTGCCGAACATGGTGCCGCGGGCGCCGTGCGTGGACTCGGTCTGGTAGTCGGTGTACTGGTAGGGGTTGTCGAGCATCTTGCCGCCCTCCGGCAGAGCGGGGTGCATCCCGGCGTGCCAGACGTCGTCGCCCATCGCGGCCTTGAGGTGCTCGACGGTGGCGTCGACGTCGCGACGTACGGCGGAGGCGTCGAAGCCGACCAGCCTGCCGTCGCGCTTCACGACCCGACCGTCGACGACCACCGTGTGCACGTCGCCGCGCTGCGCCTGGAAGGCGACCTGGCCGTAGGGGTTGAGCAGGGGGAACGAGACGGGGGAGGCGTCGTTCTTGATCAGGACGACGTCGGCCTTCTTGCCCCGCTCGAGGCTGCCGAGGTCGTCACGCCAGAGGGCCCGGGCGCCGCCGC
>JAHEXO010000083.1 GCA_023252065.1 Nocardioides sp.
CTACATGTTGGCAGATTCACGACTACCCCGCTCTCCCGGCCCCAGGAGCCTTTGTGTCCCGACGCCTTGCCCTCTCCCCTCGTAGCGCCCTCGGTGCCACCGCACTGCTCGCGCTCGCGTTGACCTCGACGGCGGTGGCCGGACCGGCCGGCGCCGACGACGCACACCCCCGCCCGGCCCAGGCCGCCCGGACCTCGGCGAACCACACGTCGAGCATCCCGACCTCGATCACCGGGCCGCAGCGCCCGGCTGCGCCGGCCCGGGCCCGGGTCACCCTCGTCACCGGCGACCGGGTCACGGTCACCACGCTACCCGACGGCAAGACCGCCACCGCGATCCAGCCGGCGCCCGGCAACACCGCGCCCATGCAGGCCACGACGATCGGCGACCACACGTTCGTCTTCCCGCAGAGCGCCCTGCCCTACCTGGCCGCCGGCCTGGTCGACAAGAACCTCTTCGACGTCACCGGGCTGATCGCCCAGGGGTACGACGACGCCCACCAGCGGGCGCTGCCCCTGATCGCGCAGTACGCCAAGGGCATCGCCCCCACGACGCCGGCCGGCGCCCAGCGGCAGGACCTCCTCCCGAGCATCCACGGTGCCGCTCTCGCGGCGCCGCGGCGGCAGGCCACGTCGTTCTGGTCGTCGGTGACCGCCGGCACGCAGGCCGCGCCGCGCCTGGCCGACGGGATGACCAAGCTCTGGCTGGACGGCCGCGTGCAGGCCGACCTCGCCGAGTCCACGGCTCAGGTCGGGGCCCCGCAGGCCTGGGCCGACGGGTACGACGGGACCGGCGCCACCGTCGCCGTCCTCGACACCGGCATCGACGCCGACCACCCGGACCTCAAGGACCAGATCGCCACCTCGCAGAGCTTCGTGCCCGGCGAGGACACCTCCGACCACTTCGGCCACGGCACCCACGTGGCCTCGACGATCGCCGGGACCGGCGCCGCCTCGGGTGGCACCGAGAAGGGCGTGGCCTGGGGAGCTCACCTCGCGGTCGGCAAGGTGCTCGGCAACGACGGGTTCGGCCAGGACTCCTGGATCATCGCCGGGATGGAGTGGGCCGCGGACCACGCTCCCGTCGTCAACATGAGCCTCGGCACCCAGGAGGTCAGCGACGGCACCGACCCGATCAGCCAGGCCGCCGACGACCTGTCGCAGGCCAAGGGCACCCTGTTCGTGGTGTCCGCGGGCAACCAGGGCTGCGAGACCTGCCTGGGTGCGCCCGCCGCAGCCCAGGACGCCCTGACCGTCGGCTCGGTCGACAGCACCGACACCCTCTCGTGGTTCTCCTCCATGGGTCCCCGCAGCGGCGACGCCGGCATCAAGCCCGACCTGGTGGCCCCCGGCGAGAACATCCTCGCCGCCCGCTCGTCGCTCTCGAGCGAGGGTGAGGGCCCCTACATCTCGATGAGCGGTACGTCGATGGCCGCCCCGCACGTCGCCGGCGCGGCCGCGATCGTGGCGCAGCGCCACCCCACCTGGACCGGCGCCCAGATCAAGGACGCGCTGGTCAGCGCCGCCCACGGCCTCGACGGCTACACGCCGTACCAGGTCGGCACCGGCCGGCTCGACATCCCGGCCGCGCTCCGTGACGTCCACGCGACCGGCTCGGTGTCGTTCGGGTTCCACCCGTGGCCGCACAACGCCGACACGCCCGTCACCCACACCGTCACCTACCGCAACGACGGACCCGACCCGGTGACCCTCGACCCGGCGGCGGACGTCCGCGACGGCTCCGGTACGCCGGCGCCCAACGGGGTGATCACCCTCTCGGCCGACCAGGTGGTCGTCCCTGCGGGCGGGTCCGCCAATGTCGACGTCACCGGCGACCCGACCGCCGTGAGCCCCGGCACCCGGGTCTCCGGGACGCTGGTCGCCAGCGCGGGCGGCACCGCCGTCACCCGGACCTCGCTCGGCATGGACGTGGAGGCCGAGCGCTACAACCTGACGCTGAACGTCACCGGCCGGGACGGCCAGCCCGCCCAGACCTACGTGATGGTCCACGAGCAGAACGACTGGGACCCGACGTTCGTCCCGGTCGACGGCACGGCGACCGTGCGGTTGCCACCCGGTCGGTACTCGGTCACCAGCTTCCTGGACGTCAAGGACGGCGACTCGCAGGGTGTCGCCCTCGTCGGTGACCCCGAGGTGGTGCTCTCGGCCGACACCACGGTCGACCTGGACGCCCAGGAGGCCCACCCGGTCACGGTGACGTCGCCGCGCGCCGGCGCCGTCGCCACCTGGCGGCAGATGGAGTGGCACGTGTCCGCCGGCCTCGGCCTCTCGGACATGGCGGTCCTGCCGGACGTCTACGACCACATGTACGCCCAGTCCACCGACCAGGTCGCCGAGGGCAGCTACTCGTTCGTGTCCCGGTGGCGCCTGCGCCGTGACTACATCTCGGTGCGCGTGGGCAGCCACACCGTCGACTCGCTGACCGCCATCGACTCCGGCTGGGTGACCCGGGCGGCCGACACCACCCTCGCCTACGCCGGCGCGGGCACCCCGGCCGAGTTCGACACGGCCCACGTCCGCGGCAAGATCGCGGTGGTCTAGCTCGCCACCGACACCACGGACGTCTCGCCCTACGCGGCCCAGGCCGCGGGACACGGCGCCAAGGCCCTGCTCGTCGTGAACCACCAGCCCGGCAAGTTCCTCCCGGCTGCCGGACCGACGTACGGCGTGACGGCCGCGCTCCCGGTCGCCGCCGTCAGCGGGGACGAAGGCACCTGGCTGGTGCCGCAGGCCCAGGCGAACGCGGCCGCGACCTTGGACGGCGGGGCGAACTCGCCCTACGTCTACGACCTCCTGCACGAGACGAACGGGCACATCCCCGCCTCGCTGCACTACGCACCGGCCAAGTCCGACCTCGCCCGCATCGACACCCGGTTCCTGGGCGCCCACCAGGTGCTCGGTGGTGAGTTCCGCTGGGGCTTCGCCTCCTACGCCCAGACGGCCTTCGGCCTGATGCAGTACGCGTCGTTCCCGTCGACGCGGGTCGACTACGTCTCCACCGAGCGCGGTACGTCGTGGTACCAGGGCGCGATCCTCCTGGACGCGCACGGCTGGGACCAGCGCGGTGAGCGACGCTCGTTCCGCCCGGGCGCACACACGCGGGAGGACTGGTTCGGGCCGGTCGTCAACCCCCGGCTGGGCAGCGGGTTCTGGGCTCCTGAGCGGCAGACGGACTGGTTCCAGATCAACCTGCCGTCCTACGGCGACTCCTGGAGCGGGCACACGGGATCGCGCGACAACGGGGCCACCCCGAGCCAGGTCATCAAGCTGTACCGGGGTGACCACCTCGTGCAGACCAGCACGGGTTGGCAGTCGCTCGGCTCGCACGACCCGCTGCCGACCAAGCGCCTGAAGTACCGGGTGACCAACGACGTCCGCGACCCGAAGACGTTCTGGTCGACGGCTACCAGCAGCCACACCTCGTGGACCTTCTGGTCACACCACGCCGATCCGACCAAGCCCAGCGCCCAGCTGCCGTTCGTGTCCCTGGCCTACCACGTGACCACCGACCTGCACGGGCGAGTGCCGGCCGGTCACCGGGTCACCGTCCACGTCAGTGGCTACCAGGTCCCGCACGCCGTGGACGCCGGACGGATCAGCGGCGGGTGGCTGAAGGTCTCCTACAACCGGGGTCGGACCTGGACGCGGGTCCGGCTGACCGGCTCGGCAGGGCACTGGACGGGCCACCTCACCCTGCCGGCCGACGCCTCCCGGGTGGTCTCGCTGCGCGGGTCTGCCTGGGACACGCGCGGCAACAGCGTGACCCAGAGCGTCCTCGGAGCCATCGAGCTCCGCTGACGCCCCTCGACCCTCTCCCTCTCCCTCGGTGGCAGGTCTCTCCCGCTCGTCGGTCTCGACGGGTCGGAAGGGACCTGTCACCACCGAGCTCACGCTGGTATCGCGTTCTCTTGTCCGTCGTGACGAACGGGGCATACGTTGTCGCGCATGGCGCTGCTCCCGTCGGCCCACGTCGACACGTTCTGCCGAGACCACCTCCCCCCGGGCGACCAGTGGCCGGAGCTCCGCTTCGACCTCCCCGAGCTCGGCTACCCCGACCGGCTGAACTGCGCCACCGCGCTGCTCGACGACGTTCTCGCCCGCCACGGCGGGGACCGGCCGTGCCTGCACCAGCCGGGCCTGCCGACCTGGTCGTACGACGACCTGCTGGCCGCCGCCAACCGGGTCGCGCACGTGCTCGTCGACGACCTCGGGATCGTCCCCGGCAACCGGGTCCTGCTCCGCGGGCCCAACAACCAGTGGCTCTCGGCGGCGTGGTTCGGGGTGCTCAAGGCCGGAGCCGTCCTGGTCACCACCATGCCGCTGCTGCGCACCGGTGAGCTGCAGACCATCCAGGAGATCGCTCACCTCGACGCGGCCCTGGTCGACCACCGCTTCCTCGAGGCGGTCGAGCCCCTCGGCATACCGACCCTCGCCTTCGGCGACGACTCGTGGGCTGAGCGCGTGGCCGCCAAGCCCACGACCTTCGACGACGTGGCGACCTCCAGCGACGACGTCTCCATGCTGGCGTTCACCTCCGGCACCACCGGGCGGCCGAAGGCGACCATGCACTTCCACCGCGACGTCCTCGCCATCTGCGACACCTTCAGCCGCCAGGTGCTCCGACCGTCGGCGGACGACGTGTTCACCGGCACCCCGCCCTACGCGTTCACCTTCGGGCTCGGCGGCGTGCTGCTGTTCCCCCTGCACGCCGGTGCCTCGACCCTGCTGGTCGAGAAGGCGACCCCGCCCGAGCTGGCCGACCTGATCGACGAGCACGGCGTGACCGTCTGCTTCACCGCGCCCACTGCCTACAAGGCGATGCTGGCCGCCGGGAAGACGCTGCCGACGCTGCGGAAGGCGGTCTCGGCCGGGGAGCACCTCCCGAAAGCCGTGTGGGAGGCGTTCCGCGACGCGACGGGCGTCGAGATCATCGACGGCATCGGCGCGACCGAGATGCTGCACATCTTCATCTCGGCCGCCGGCGAGGACATCCGGCCCGGCTCGACCGGGCGGGCGGTGCCCGGCTACGTCGCCACGGTCGTCGACGACAACGGTCGTGAGCTGCCTCCGGGGGTGCCGGGGCGGCTGGCGGTGAAGGGACCGACCGGCTGTCGCTACCTCGACGACCCCCGCCAGGCGGCGTACGTCGTCAACGGGTGGAACCTGACCGGCGACACCTTCGCCCGCGACGAGGACGGCTACTTCTGGTACCAGGCCCGCAGCGACGACATGATCATCAGCTCGGGCTACAACATCGCCGCGCCGGAGGTCGAGGAGGCGCTGCTCAAGCACCCTGCCGTCGCCGAGTGCGCCGTGGTCGGGGTGCCCGACGAGGCCCGCGGCCACCTGGTCAAGGCGTTCGTGGTCGTGGCCGGCGAGCCCGGAGCCGTCTCGGCGAACGAGCTCCAGGACTTCGTCAAGGAGCAGATCGCGCCCTACAAGTACCCCCGCGCGATCGAGTTCGTAGCCGAGCTGCCCAAGACCGCCACGGGCAAGCTCCAACGGTTCCGGCTCCGCACCCCGGCCTCCTGATGCCGGAGCAGTCGCCGCGCCACCTGATCCTGTCGCTGTTCGGGTTGTACGCCCGCGGCGACCGGAGCGGCGACGCCCTCTCGGTGCGCGCGCTGATCGCCCTGATGGCGGACCTCGACGTCGACGCGGCGGCCACCCGGTCGTCGGTGTCGCGGTTGAAGAAGCGCGGGGTGCTCGAGCCGACCCGCACCGGGCGGCCGGCGGCCCAGGCCGGCTACCGGCTCTCGGCGTCGGCGCTCGCGGTGCTCGCCGAGGGCGACGCCCGCATCTGGTCGCGTCCCCGCGCCTCGGTCGACGACGGCTGGTTGGTGGTGGTGTTCTCGGTGCCCGAGGCCGAGCGCAGCCGACGGCACGAGCTGCGGTCGCTGCTGACCAGGCTGGGCTTCGGCACCGCGGCACCGGGCGTGTGGGTGGCGCCCGGGACGACGTACGACGAGGCGCTGGGCGCGCTCGACCGCGCCGGGCTGACGTCCTACACCGAGCTCTTCCGCGGCGCCTACCTCGGCTCCGGGCCGGCTGCCGACCGGGTGGGCGAGTGGTGGGACCTGTCCTCGATCGCGGCGCTCTACGACGAGTTCCTGGCCGAGCACGGGGCCCGCACCCGGGCTCTCACCCGGCTGCGCGACCCGGAGCCCGATCGCGCCTTCGCGGCGTACCTCCCCATGCTCACCGCCTGGCGCCGCCTGCCCTACCTCGACCCCGGGATTCCGCTCGAGCTGCTGCCGAAGGCGTGGCCCGGCGAGCGCGCGGCACACCTCTTTGCCGCGCTCGACCAGCGGCTCCGCGACCCGGCCCGCGAGCACGCCGAGGCGCGCCTGCGCGAGTGAGCCGTCGGGGCGCCAACGGCTACCGTTCCCCCATGGGCAGCATCGGCGTGCACGAGTTCATCTCCCTCGACGGCGTCTTCGAGTCGCCGTCCTGGACCATGGAGTTCGGCTTCGACCCGCGGATGGGCGAGACCCTGGCGGCGATCACCTCCTCCGCGACCGCGATCCTGCTCGGCCGGACCACGTTCGAGATGTTCGCGCCGGCCTGGTCGACCCGGACCGTCGACGACGACCCGGGCGCGCCGTTCTTCAACGACACCACCAAGCACGTGGTGAGCTCGACCCTGACCGACCCCGCGTCGACGTGGCGCAACTCCGTGGCCTTCGGCCCCTACGACGCCGACCGGGTCCGCGCCCTGAAGGACCAGACCGACGGCACGATCTACGTCAGCGGCAGCGGTCGGCTGGTCAGGGCGCTGCTGGCCGACGGGCTGGTCGACCACCTGCACCTGTTCGTCTACCCGGTCGTGCTCGGCGAGGGGATGCGGCTGCTCGGCGAGGGCATGCCACGCACCACCCTCGCCCTCCGTGACACCACGACGTACGACAACGGCGTGCTGCACCTCGACTACATGCAGCCCGCGGCTGACGCTCAGAGGACGGCGTAGCCCTGCACCTCGACCAGCGCCTCGACGTCCCAAAGGCGGGAGACGCCGATGCCGGCCATGGCGGGGTAGGACGTGCCGACCAGGCGATGCCACACGGCGCCGATCTCGCGGGAGTGGGCGCGGTAGTCGTCCATGTCGACGATGTAGATGGTCAGCGACGCCAGCCTGTCGGGGGTGCCGCCCGCCTCGGCGAGGGCGGTCAGCACGTTGGCCAGCGCCTGCTCGAACTGTGCGACCACCCCGCCGTCGACGATGGCGCCCGAGGAGTCCATGCCGGTCTGGCCGGCGAGGAAGACCGACGTACCACGGCCGACGACCGCGTGGGAGAAGCCCGACGGCTTCGCCAGCGACTCCGGGTTGACCCGCTCCATCTCAGCCACCTACGACTGCACCGCCCCTCCGTCGACGTTGATGCCCTGCCCGGTCACGGCGGCGTTGTCGACACAGAGCAGCACCGCCGAGGCGACCTCCTCGACGGTGACCAGGCGCCCGATGGGCTGCATGTGCGCCAGGATCTCGCGCGCCTCGTCCTCCGAGCGACCGGTGCCGGCCGCGATGTGCGCGACGGACTGGTCGGTCATCGGGGTGTCGACGTAGCCGGGGCAGACGGCGTTGACGGTCACGCCGGTGCGGGCCACCTCGGCGGCGGCGGCGCGGACCAGGCCGAGCACGCCGTGCTTGCTCGCGGTGTAGGCCGCGATCCGGGGCGAGCCGATCTTGCCGGCGACCGACGCGATCACCACGACCCGCCCGAAGCCGGCGTCCGTCATCGACGGCAGCGCGCGGCGCAGGCAGCGGAACG
>JAHEXO010000618.1:0-1675 GCA_023252065.1 Nocardioides sp.
GGGAGACCCGGCGACCGCGGCCGGAGGCGACACTCGGGGCTGAGCCCGCTGCCTGAGGAGCCGCGCGGGGAGACCTCCGCTGGTTGAGGAGGCGCGCGGGGAGACCTCCGCTGGTTGAGGAGGCGCGCCGGCGCCGTCTCGAAACCCGCGGACCTGTCAGGTCGCCGGACGCAAGACACCAGCTCGAATTCTCAGAAGTCCCTTGTGGACAAGGGGATTCTCGGCCTCTCGATGTCGGTGGTCGGTGCTTGAGTTGTCCCATGACCACCACCACGCAGCTCCGACCCGAGGCGCCGGCCGGCGTGTTGGCGGCGGCCGCGGCCAGGCGCCGCGCCGCCGATGCGGCGGAGGCCGACCTGCTCCAGCTCGCGGTGGAGTGGGCGGTCATGCACCCGGCGGAGTCGATCCACGCGGCGGAGACCCACACGCTGCGTGGCTTCGGGGAGACCGACCTCGCCCTGGCCGGCGAGGGTGCCCCGAGCGTGGCCGAGTTCTGCGTAGCGGAGTTCGCGGCCGTGGTCGGTCTGCCCTCCGAGGCCGGCAAGCGCTACGTCGGTGAGGCTCTCGAGCTCTGCTACCGGTTGCCGCGGTTGTGGCGGCGCGTCACCTCGGGTGACCTGCCGGCGTGGAAGGCCCGTCTCGTGGCCCGCGAGACCATCCGGCTCACGCCCGAGGCCGCGACGTTAGTCGACCGCCACGTGGCGCCCGTCGCCCACCGCGTGCGCACCTCCCAGCTCGACCGGCTGGTCGCCGAGGCGATCGGCCGGTTCATGCCCGACGAGGTCGAGCGGCTCGCCGCGCAGGCAGCCGAGCGACGTCATGTGACCGTGCACGACCAGCAGGTCTCCTTCAGCGGCACGACCTACGTCGAGGCCGAGCTCGACCTGGCCGACGCGCTCGACTTCGAGGCCGCCGTGGCGGCCGGCGCCGAGCAGCGTGCCGCCCTCGGCTCCGACGAGCCGCTCGACGTACGACGTGCCCAGGCCGTTGGCGACCTGTCTCGACGTCAGCTGGCGCTCGACCTCGCCACCACGACCGAGACACCTGCGGCAAAGCCGCGTCGGGTCGTGCTCCACGTCCACCTGTCCGAGGCTGCCCTCCACGGCGCTGATCGCATCGGTCGTCTGGAGCAGGGCCGCAGCCTGGTCACGGTCGACCAGATCCGCGACTGGTGCGGCAACCCAGATGCCCAAGTCGTCGTGAAGCCGGTCGTCGACCTCGACGGCTGCGTGAGCGTCGACTCCTACGAGGTGCCGGACCGCGTCTCCGAGCAGGTCGGCCTGCGCGACGCGACCTGTGTGTTCCCGTGGTGCACCCGCCCGGCGCGGCGCTGCGACTGCGACCACACCGTCGCCCACCGCGACGACGGGGTGACCTGCTCATGCAACCTCGCCGCCATGTGCCGGCGACATCATCGGCTCAAGACCCACTCGCCCTGGAGCTACGTCGCGCTCGACCCCGGTCGCTACCTCTGGACCAGCCCTCACGGCTACCAGTTCCTCCGCGACCATCGCGGCACCACCGGCGTCTCGCGCGACCGGCCACGTCAGGCGCGCTCGCCCGACATCTGACCGCGCTGGTTCACCCTCGAGATCGACGAGGGGCTCAGCCCATGTGTTGGGTGACGTTGATGATCGCGCCGTTCGGATCGCGCACGAAGAACCGTCGTAGTCCC
>JAHEXO010000618.1:1685-2556 GCA_023252065.1 Nocardioides sp.
GTAGGTGATCTCGGCCCCGGCTTCGACCGCGCGGGCGTAGACCTCGTCCACGTCGTCGACCTCGATGGACACGTCCGGGTGCTGGTGTGCCTTGATGTCCAGGGCCATCACGCTGAGCTGGACCTCGCGCTGCTCGGTGCCGAAGAACATGATCCAGTCCAGGCCCGGTCCGCCCTCGAGTCCGATGACGCCGGTGTAGAACGCACGGCTCCCCTCGAAGTCGCTCGACAGGATGTTCGGCTTGATGCGCTTGACGGCCATCTCGTGATCCTAGGAACCGGCGGTGTCCTGGCGGTCCGGGCCAGAGCCCGCGGACTCCTCGGTCGACGCCTCGTCGTCCTCGTCGGTCTTGCCGACCTCTTCCTTGAAGATCCGGATCGCCCGGCCGCTTCCGCGCGCCAGGTCGGGCAGCTTCGAACCCCCGAACACCAGCAGCACGACGACGAAGATGATCAGCAGCTCAGGGGTGCCCACATCGCCGATCAGTGGATACATGGTGGACCCTCGCTTCCCTGAGACTGCATCGAGGCTACGTTTCCGCGCCGCCTTCCGAAACCGACCCGTCGGCTCCACAGCCACTTCTCAGGAAGCGCGAGGTCAGCTCGCCTTCTTGGCCGCCTTCTTCGCAGTCTTCTTGGGCGTCGCCTTCTTGGCGGCAGCCTTCTTCTTCGGCTTCTCCTCGGCAGGTGCCGACTCGCCGCGGGCGGTCTTGGCCGCGTCGACGGAGCGCTGCAGGGCAGCGAGCAGGTCCACCACCTCGCCGGAGGACTTGGTCGACGTCGGGGTCTTGGTGATCTCGCCGCCCTCGATCTTGGTCTTCACCATCGCCTCGACCGCGCCGGCGTAGTCGTCCTCGAACTCGCCCGGCTCG
>JAHEXO010000619.1 GCA_023252065.1 Nocardioides sp.
GTCGAGCCGGTCTCGGATGGCGTCGAAGTCGGGGAGGATCAGGTCGACCCCGGGGTGGTTCTCCTCAGGAAAGAGGACGCCGCAGTCGATGATCAGCAGCCGCTCGTCGTACTCGAAGACGGTCATGTTGCGACCGACCTCGCCGAGCCCGCCGAGCGGGATGATCCGTAAGCCCCCCTTCGCCAGCGTTGCCGGTGTGGAGAGCTCGGGATGCGGGTGGCTCAAAGGATGTCTCTTCCGTCGGTGCTGAGGGCCTGAGCCCTCAGAGGAGGTGGGACAGCTCGAGGCCGACGCGCAGGTCGTCGACCTCCTCGTCCGTCAGGGGGACGAGGGGCGAGCGGACGTAGCGGTTGTCGATCACGCCGAGAAGCTGCAGGCACGCCTTGGCTGTGGTGGCGCCGTAGTTGGGGACACCCATGATCGCCCGGGTGGCCGGTAGCAGCCGCTGGTAGGTGCGCAGCGCTGCGGTGGTGTTGCCGTCGAGGAAGTCCTCGATCATCGACCGGATCTGGTGACCGCCCACGTGGCCGACCACGCTGATCACGCCGCTGGCGCCGTGCGCCAGCCAGCCGAGGTTGGAGATGTCGTCGCCGCTGTAGACGGCGTAGCCCATCTCGATGAGCTCGACCCCGCGCGCGAAGTCGCCGACGGCGTCCTTGACCGCGACCACGGTGTCGCCCTTGATCCGGGCGAAGGTCTCGAGACTGATCTGGGTGGCAGTACGGCCCGGGACGTCGTAGAGGACGACGGGCGTGTCCGTCGAGGCGACGACCTGCTGGAAGTGGTGGAGGACGCCGGCCTGGCCCGGCTTGCTGTAGTAGGGCGTGACGAGCAGCAGGGCGTCGGCGCCGAGCTTCTCGGCCTGCCGCGCCAGCTCGATGCTGTGGGCGGTGGCGTTGGTGCCGACGCCGGCCACCACGGTCGCCCGGTCACCGACCGCGTCCTTGACCGCGCGCAGGATCTCGCCGGTCTCGGACACGCTGCAGGTCGGGCTCTCACCCGTCGTTCCGCTGACGACGACGCCGTCGTGGCCGTGCTCGACGAGGTGGTGGGCGATGGCCGCCGTGCCGTCGAGGTCGACGGCTCCGTCGTCGGTGAACGCCGTGGCCATCGCCGTGAGCATCCGCCCGAAGGGCGCCGGGGACGTCATGGAGGTCAGGCTACTGCGGCATGCTGGCCTCATGGTGGTCCTGGTGCCGCGGCAGCTGCAGATGACGGGTATGACCGGCAACGTCCCCTACTACGGCGGGCGCCTCTCCCCCGCGCAGGCCTACGCCGCCTCGCACCCGCGCGCGGCCCCGCCACCGGCTCCCCCGCGCCCGGACCCGGTCGAGGCGCTCGACGGGCTGCTCGAGTCGGGGGTGATCTCCGAGGAGGAGTACCACCAGCTGCGCGACCGGCTGGCGACATGACCGGGCCGGTCCAGGTGATCGTGGTCGGCTTCGAGCAGCCGTCGTTCAGCGGCGAGGTGCTGGCCGAGCTCGCCCGGCTGCGGGAGGAGGGCGTGGTGCGACTGGTCGACGTGCTGCTCGTCAGCCGCGACGACGACGGCTCGTTCGAGACGCTGCCGCCACCGCCGGGAGCCGAGCCGGGGCTGGGCCGGATCGCCGCCGCGCTGCTCGGCACCGAGCAGACCATCGCGAGCGCTGACGAACAACGGGCCGCAGACGTAGAGGGCTCCTGGTCGCTGGCCGACGCGGTCCCACCCGGTGGCGTCGCCGCCGTGGCCCTGATCGAGCACCTGTGGGCTGACTCTCTGGTGGCGACCATCCAGGGCGCCGGCGGGGTGACCCTGGCCGAGGGCTGGCTGTCGGCGGACGACCGGGCCCGGCTGCCCCACCAAGGGGCATGATGACTACCCAGATCGGGTGATCCCCACCCCGTCAGCGCCTGGCAGCGTCGGCGGGGACAACGACCGACGTGGACCGCGACACGGTTCCCGCAAGAGAGGTGACGCATGAGTGAGTTCGACGTAGGTCCCATCGACTACTTCGCCATCGAGTTCCCCACCCGCAACCTGCAGGGCGAGGGCATGGCCGTGCTGGTCGACCTCGTCGACCGCGGCATCATCCGGGTGCTCGACGCCAGGTTCGCGGTCAAGGACGAGGACGGCTCGTTCACTGCGGTGGCCCTCACCGACCTCGACGGTGACGGCACCCTCGACCTGGCCGTCTTCGAGGGGGTCGAGTCCGGCCTGCTGGACGACGACGACATCAGCGACGCGGTGTCCCTCATCGAGCCGGGGCACGGCGTGGCCCTGCTGGTCTACGAGAACACCTGGGCCGTACCGTTCGTCTCCGCGATGCGCCGCGTGGGCGCTGAGCTGATCGCGAGCGGCCGCATCCCCGCGGAGGACGTCGTCGCGGCGCTGGACGCCCTCGAGTCCGCCGACGCCTGACCCACCTGCAACCATCAACAGACCCCAGCCAAGGAGCACAGCATGGGACTAGTCAGAGGCATGGCCCGCACCGCCGTCGTGGCCGGCACGGCCACGGCGGTGTCCAACCGCGTATCGCGCAGGCAGGCGAACAAGTGGTCCCAGCAGGACCAGCA
>JAHEXO010000620.1 GCA_023252065.1 Nocardioides sp.
TTGCGGGCACCCGGCGTGAGGTTGGCGCTGGCGGTGTTGTTCGCGATGTGCGCGCCCTGTCCGCCCTGGACGCTGATGCCGTGATACCCGTTGGCCGTCGCGGTCGAGGAGGTCGCCGAGGCGCTGGCGGCGTTCACGAACCGGATGCCGATGGAGCCGTTGTGCAGGACCTGCGCCGAGGTGACCGTGTCCGACGTGCCGCCGTTGTCGTAGATGCCGTAGGACCCGTTGTCGCTCGCCGTGACGCCGCTGACCAGCGCGTCGGTGGTCGTGTCGAGGAACACCCCGGCGACACCCTGCTGCTGCAGGGTGAAGCCCTGGATGTTCACCCCGCTGGTGTTGCGGGACAAGAAGCCGTAGGACCGCACCACCTTCAGCACGTCACCCGGGGTCGGCATGGGGCCGCCCAGGTCGACGTACAACGTGCGGCTCGCGGAGTCCCAGAACCAGCTGTTCGTCGTCGTCGTCCCGGCCGAGGCCGCCTTGGTCAGGGCCGTGCTGCCCTTGAGGACCTGGGTGGGACCGGCCGTGGCGGGAAGCTTCGTGGTCCAGGCGTTGCCGCCGGTGGCCGTCCACGTGGCCGAGTCCAGGGAGTCGGTCCCGACGACCTTGGCGCCGGCCGACGTCTGGAAATTCACGTCGCTGGGGGCGGTCACCGTCTCCCGGTAGGTCCCGGCCTGCACGCTGACCGTGTCACCAGGCGCGGACGCCTTCGCGCCTGCGGTGATGGTGCAGAACGGCGTGGCGCTGGTGCCGGGCCCCGCATCGGAGCAGCTCGGGTTCTGCTGGGCGACGACCCGGACGGTGCTCGCCTCGGCCGGAGGCCCCCCTGCGGTGATCAGAGCGGTCACCACGACCGCAGAGGCCGCGACGGCGACGCCGCGCACCCTCCTCCGACCCGGCACCTGGCTGGTCCTGGACTCTCCCCCTGGCATGCGCACGCTATCCCCCCCGACGATGCTGCTGCTGTGCCGCCACGGTATGTACGGGCCACGGGCCTGTCCTCGCTAGTCAGGGTGACGCGGGCTACGCCGATGGGGTGAGGTTGCGACTACGCCCGCCCCCTGGGCGTCCCGGCCGACCGCCGCGGGCATCGGTGACGATGGACCCCATGAGCCCCGGACACCCGAGCACGCCCGACAAGGCGCTGCGGCGCGACATCCGCCGGGTGACCTCGATCCTCGGCGAGACGCTGGCGCGGACCGAGGGCCAGGACCTCCTCGACCTCGTCGAGCTCGTGCGCGCCCACGCCAAGGACCGCAGTCTCGACGAGCTGCCCGCCTTCGACCTCGACACGATCACGACCTTGGTGCGGGCGTTCACGGCGTACTTCCACCTCGCCAACATCACCGAGCAGGTGCACCGCGGCCGGGCCCTGACCCGGCTGGGTGAGGAGCAGGGCGGCTGGATCGGGCAAGCGACGTCGAGGATCGGCGAGGCCGGGATCGATCCCGAGGAGCTGGCCGGGCTGGTGCGGCAGGTCGCCGTCCGGCCGGTGTTCACCGCGCACCCGACCGAGGTCGCGCGCCGCTCGACGATCGACAAGCTACGGCGCGTGGCCGCCCTGCTCGAGGAGCCCGACAGCCCACGGCGGACCCGTCGCCTGCAGGAGGCGGTCGAGCTGCTCTGGCTCACCGACGAGATCCGGATCGAGCCGCCCGAGCCGACCGACGAGGCGCGCAACGTCGTCTACTACCTCGAGGGCCTGTCGGCCGGTGCGCTGCCCGACGTGCTCGAGGAGCTCCGGGACGGGCTCGCGACGCTCGGCGTCGAGCTGCCGGTCGACGTCCGGCCGCTGCGCTTCGGCAGCTGGATCGGCGGCGACCGCGACGGCAACCCCCACGTCACCCCCGCCACCACTCGCGAGGTGCTCACCCTGCAGGCCGTGCACGGCCTGCGGCTGTTGCGCCGGCTGGTCGACCGCGTACGCCGCGAGCTCTCGGTCAGCGACCGGGTGAGCACGGCCTCCGACGAGCTGCGCGCGCGGATCGCCGAGCTGCTGCCGGCGCTGCCCGAGGTCGCACCGCGCTACCGGAGGCTGAACGCCGAGGAGCCCTACCGGCTCTTCCTGACCTGCGTGGAGGTGCGGCTCGGGCTGACCGAGCAGCGGGTCTCGGGCGGCGACCGCCATGTCGGCGGCCGCGACTACGCCGACGACACCGAGCTGCTCGCCGACCTGCGCCTGCTGCACCGCTCGGTGCTGGCCCACCAGGGTCCCGTCGTCGCCTCCGGCGAGCTCGAGCGCCTGCTCCGCACGGTCGCCGCGACCGGTCTCACCCTGGCCACGCTCGACGTCCGCGAGCACAGCGCCAAGCACCACACGGCGGTCGGGCAGCTGCTGGACCACGTCGGTGAGCTCGGCACGCCGTACGCCGAGCTGGACCGCGCGAGCCGGACCAAGGTGCTCAGCGAGGAGCTCGCCCAGCGCCGGCCCCTCGCCCGGGCCCCGCTTCCGCTCGACGAGGGCGCGGCGGTGACGGCCGAGACGTTCCGCGCGATCCGCTGGGCCCTGGACTCCCTCGGCCCGCGGGCGGTGGAGAGCTACATCATCT
>JAHEXO010000621.1 GCA_023252065.1 Nocardioides sp.
GGCCGACGACCTCCACGCGAACGCGTTCTGGCACGCCGACCTCGCCGAGGCCGCGGCCCAGCTGGCCGAGGTGATCCGCGAGGTGAGGCCCCAGGTGCTCGTAACCTACGACCAGTTAGGCAACTACGGGCACCCCGACCACATCCAGGCGCACCGGGTGGCGATGTACGGCGCGCAGCTGGCCCGCGTGCCGTCCTACCGGCACGACCTGGGCGAGGCCTGGGACATCGCCAAGATCTACTGGACCGCGATGCCCGAGAGTCGGATGCGGACGAGCCTGCGGACGCTCCGCGAGGCCGGTGACACCACGTCGTTCGGCGGCATGGACCCCGACGGCCCGCTCCCGATGACCACGCCCGACGCCGACATCTCCACGGCCGTCGACGGCAGCGCCCGCCTCGAGCAGAAGCTGGACGCCCTGCGGGCTCACCGCACCCAGGTCTCGGTCGACGGCCCGTTCTTCGCACTGTCCAACAACCTGGGCAACCGGGCCTGGGGCACGGAGTACTTCCGGATCGCGCAGGGTCGACCGGGTGAGGTCGGCGCCGACGGCTTCGAGACCGACCTGTTCGCGGGTCTGTGACGCTCACCCTTCGTCCGGCGCGTTTCGCTGCGGCACGCCCCCCGGCCACCTAGCATTTCCGACGTGGCGCGCTCGACCCGGCGAGACCAGCCCGGCCGAGAGAGCGAGGGCGGCCGGGTGGTCCTGCTGACCGTCCTCGGGCTGGCCCTTCTTGTCGGCGCGGTCTACGCCGGCGCCTACCTGCTGGCCGGCGACAAGGTGCCGGTCGGCACCCGCGTCGCCGGGGTCGACATCGGCGGCCACCGCCCGGCCGCGGCCGAGGTGGTGCTCCGCGACGGGCTGGCCGGCCGGGCCGACGCGCCGTTCACGGTGCGGGTCGCCGGTCGCGTGCAGCAGGTGCCGCCGCAGCAGGTCGGGCTCGGCGTCGACTACCCCGCCTCGGTCCGAGCCGCGGGCGCGATCCACTCGTGGAAGCCGTCGCAGCTGTGGGCCTACTACACCTCGGGCGGCGAGGTGACCCCCGTCGTCTCCCTCGACCAGAACCGGCTCGCGGCCCTCGTCGAGCGACTCGACCTGCGCGACGGTCGGCCGCCGGCGAACGGGTCGGTCGTGTTCGGGCGCGACGCGTTCCACGTGCGGGCGCCGCGGGCCGGGCTCTCGCTCGACCCGAAGGTGGCCGGCGAGGCGTTCTGGTCGGCCTACCTCAGCGACGACCCGCAGGTCGACCTCGCCCTCACCGCGACCGAGCCGGCCATCGGTGAGCGGGCGGTCGCACGGTTCGTCACCACGTTCGCTAACCCGGCGATGTCGTCGGCGGTCACCCTGCAGCTCGGGCGACGTAGCGTCCGGCTCGAGCCGTCGTCGTACGCCCCCCTCCTGGGGGCTCGCCGCGTCTGGCACCACCTCGAGCCGACCGCCGACGCCGCCGGACTCGCCCGCCTCGTCGATGACAAGCTCGGGGGACCCGACCCGGTCGATGCGCCCCGTGACGCCACGGTGGCGCTGGTCGACGGTGTGCCGCACGTGGTCAAGGCCCGGCCGGGAGTGGTCTACGCGGCCTCCGCGATCCGCCAGGCGCTGCTCGCGGCGATCGCCTCGGACGCGCGGACGGCGCGGGTTCGCGCCTACCGGGCCCAGGCGTCGTTCACCGACGCCGACGCCGGCCGGCTCGGGATCACGCAGCGGCTCTCGTCGTTCGCCGTGCGCCTCCCGGCAGGGACCCGGACCGGCCGGCTCTCCGTCGCCGCCGCCCGCATCGACGGGATCGTGCTCCACCCGGGCGACTCGCTGTCGCTGCGCGACCGGCTCGGTGCGGCCCTCCCCGACGGACCGTCTGCGGACGCGCTCGCCACGGCGACGTTCAACGCCGCCTGGCTCGGAGGCCTCCGCATCGGCTCCCATGCCACCCACGCGACGTACCCGGGCCAGAGCTCCACCACCGGACCCGTCGGTCGCGACGCGACCCTCGGGCAGGGCCAGGACCTCGCCTTCGTCGACAACACGCGGTACGGCGTGCTGGTCTCGGCGACCCTCAGGGCGCCGACCGGCCGTCGCGCCGGGTCGCTCACGGTCAGCCTCTGGTCGACCCCTCGCTGGACGGTGACCTCCGCGCACGACACCCCGACCGACGTCGTGCCGGCCGGCCGCGTCGTCGTCCACGGCGGCGGCTGCGTGGCGCGCGACGGCAGCCAGGGATTCCGGGTCACCGTCACCCGCACCTACGCGCAGCCGGCCTCGGGCGAGGCCGACCGCAGCGACTCCTACACCGCGCACTACCGGCCGCGCCCGGCGGTCGTCTGCCGCTGAGGGCTGCCGGCCGCGGCGATCAGCCGATGCCGGCGGTGCGGTCCAGCTCCTGGAGCAGGTCGTGGGCGGCCAGCTCGACCTGCTTGTGCCGCCACTCGGAGGCTCGGTAGACGCAGGCGATCAGGCCCGTGCGGTGCACGCGTCGGAGGTCGCCGTACACGAACGCGTAGCGGGCCTTGGTCTCGTCGTTCGCCCCTTCGGTGAGGCCGAGGTGCCAGGCGGC
>JAHEXO010000622.1 GCA_023252065.1 Nocardioides sp.
CTGGGTTTGCACCGCACTCGACGATGCGACCACGCACACCTCCGGGTCACCGAGCGTCAGGAAGGTGCTGTTGGTGCTGCTCGAGCCGTCCAGGCTCCCGTACATCATGAAGCCGAAGGACAAGGCCAGCAGGAAGAGCACGATCCCGCCCGCGACACTGACGATGAACTCAATGGGTGCCAAAGCGTTCTTCGTCCCGTTCATATCGAGAAACGATAGCATCGAATATCGATATGCGCAGCAGTTACAGCGGACGCCGGTCGGCCCCCTAGAGTCGGCCGGGTGCTGGTGACGGAGGTCGAGGGGGACGACGTCGTCGTCCGGTACGACGACCCGGCGCACGCCGCCACTCACGTCGGGGTGTGGGCGCACCTGCCGCTCGGCGACGCCGGGATGCGTCGCGTGCTCGGGGGCTGGGAGGTCCGGCTGTCCGACCTGCCCGTCGACCGGCTGGAGTACCTCCTCGACGTCGACGGCGACCTCCGCGTCGACGAGTCCAACCCCCGCCGCACCGGGGGTCCCTTCGGCGACCACTCCTGGATCCCGCTGCCTGCCTACCGCGAGCCCGAGTGGCTCACGCGCGAGACGATCCCGGCCGAGCGGACCCCGCTGAGCATCGCCCGGACCCCGGCCGGCCGCATCGACCTCGAGATCTGGTCACCGGCCGACGCTGCCGGTGACCGACCACTTCCACTCCTGATCTCCCACGACGGCCCGGAGATGGACGCCTACGGCGGCCTCACGTCGTACGTCGGAGCCCTGGTGGCCGAGGGCCGTCTGCCGCCGATGCGCGTGGCACTGGTCGCAGCCGGCCCGCGCAACCAGCGGTACGCCGCCGACCCGGCCTACGCGGAGGCCCTGACGACCGTGGTCCTGCCGGCGATCACGGACGTGGCACCCACCGACGGACGTCCGGTGCTGATGGGGCAGAGCCTGGGCGCGCTGTCCGCCCTGCACCTCTCATGGACCTCGCCCGGTGTCTTCGCCGGGCTCCTCCTGCAGAGTGGGTCGTTCTTCACGGCGGAGCTGGACCCCCAGGAGTCGGGCTTCGAGTACTGGCACGAGGTGACCGGCTTCGTCGCCAGCGTCCGCGCGGCGGAGCAGGCCGCGCCGGACTCTCCCGCGGTGACCCTCACCTGCGGCACGGCCGAGGAGAACTACGCCAACAACCTCCAGATGCGCGACGTCCTCACGCACGTCGGCATCGAGACCGCGTGGGGGGAGGTGCGCGACGGCCACACCTGGACCTGCTGGCGCGACACCCTCGACCCCCACCTCACCGACCTGCTGACAAAGGTCTGGGCGTGATCACGCTCGAGGCGCTGCGGGCGGAGATGGCGGCTGCGGGTGACCTCGAGCGCGCGGTCGCCCAGCAGCGGTACATGAAGTCGGCCATGCCCTGCCACGGGCTCAGCTCCCCGGAGCTGAAGGCCCTCCTGCGCCCGCACCTGAAGGCGTTCGCGCCCGCCGACCGCGACGAGTGGGAGGCGACCGTCCGCACGTGGTGGGACGACGCCACCCACCGTGAGGAGCGGTACGCCGCGATCGCGCTCGCCCGCCACCGCGTCGCGCGACCGTGGCAGGATCTGCGGTCGCTCGAGCTCTACCGGCACCTGGTCGTGACCGGCGCCTGGTGGGACGTCGTCGACGTCATCGCCGCCCACCTGGTCGGCGGCGTCCTGGCCGGCCACCGCGCCGAGGCCACGCCGGTGCTCCGGTCCTGGGCGGTCGACGCCGACGTCTGGCTGCGTCGTACGGCGGTGATCTGCCAGCTCGGCGCCGGAGCCGACACCGACCTCGACCTGCTCACCTTGGCCGTCGAGCGCAACGCCGACGACCCGTCGTTCTGGCTGCGGAAGGGGATCGGGTGGGCGTTGCGGCAGTACGCCCGCACCGACCCGGCCTGGGTCCGCGCCTACGTCGACCTGCTCGGGGACCGGCTCTCCGGCCTCTCGCGGCGCGAGGCCACCAAGCACCTCTGACAGGCTGGGCCCGTGCAGCGTGAACAGCTCGAGCTCGACGCCCCCGGGCTCGACCGCCCCGGCACCGTGATCCGCTACGGCCACTACGGCCGGCCCGTCGTCGTCTTCCCGAGCGAGCAGGGACGCGCCTGGGACTACGAGGCCAACGGCATGGTGGGAGCCGTCTCCGACCTGGTCGACGACGGCCGGGTCAAGCTCTACTGCGTCGACTCCTTCGACCACGTCTCCTGGTCCGACCGCTCGCTGCCGCTCGAGGAGCGCGCCCGGCGGCACCAGGCCTACGAGTCGTGGAGCACCCACGAGGTCGCGTCGTACGTCGCCTCCGACAGCGCCGGCGCGGGCGACTGGGTCGCGACCGGTTGCTCGCTCGGTGCCTTCCACGCGTTGCAGCTCGCGCTGCAGCGAGCGGACCTGTTCCCCGTCGCGATCTGCCAGTCCGGCAACTACGACCCCTCGACCTGGCACGCCTGGGGTGAGCGCGGCGACGCGGCGTACTTCACCAACCCCACCGACTACGTCCCGCACCTGCACGGCGACCACCTCGACTGGCTGCGCGGGCGACTCCACG
>JAHEXO010000623.1 GCA_023252065.1 Nocardioides sp.
GGTGCCTCCGGCGATGCCGACCTCGATCGTGCCGAGGGCGATCTTGTCGGCGACGATCGCTGCGGCCTGCAGGCCGGTGCCGCAGGCCTGCTGCACGTCCGTCGCGGGGGTCTCGGGCGCGAGCTTGGACCCCAGCACGCACTCGCGGGTCAGGTTGAAGTCGCGCGCGTGCTTCAACACCGCGCCGGCCACGACCTCCCCCATCCGCTCCCCCTCGATCCCGAAGCGGATGACGAGGCCGTCGATCGCCGCGGTGAGCATCTCCTGGTTCGAGGCGTCGGCGTAGACGCTGTTGGACCGGGCGAACGGGAGGCGGTTGCCGCCGAGCACGGCGACGCGACGGGTCTGCTGGTTCATACCGCCTATCCTGACCGTTCCGGCCTGGACGACCAATGCAATGAGCGCCACGTCACGATGGGTGGACGCTGAGTTACACATCGAGTTACATGTTGGGTCTCGACAGGCTCGACCACCGGAAGGCGTCATGACGGACCGCTATCAGGACTTCGTGTCCTCCTCGCTCGGCCAGCTGCTGGTGAAGAACCTGGGGCTCCACAACCCGGTCGCCCTCGACCGCTACGTCGCGGGCTCGCCCCTCATGGACGGGACCGTCGTCGTCGGCGGTGTGGGTCGCCTGGCCGAGCACCTGCCCGGCATCCTCGACACCCTCGACATCGCGAGCGTCACCGCCGCCGAGGCGGACACGCGCTACCGGGCTCTGGTCTTCGACGCGACCGGGCTGACCGACCCGACCGCGCTGGTCGCGCTCCGCGACTTCTTCACACCGTTGCTGCGGAGCCTCGAGCGCTGCTCTCGGCTCGTCGTCCTCGGCACTCCCCCGGAGCAGGTCACGGGCGAGGAGCGCGTCACGCAGCGCGCGCTCGAGGGCTTCACCCGCAGCCTCGGCAAGGAGGTCGGCCGGGGTGGCACGTCCCAGCTGGTCTACGTCGCCTCCGGCGCCGAGGGTGCGACCGCGTCGACGCTCGGCTTCCTGCTGTCGCCGAAGTCGGCGTACGTCTCCGGGCAGGTGGTGCGGATCGGTACGTCGGCCACGAAGGCCGCGGAGGAGCCCGACTGGCAGCGTCCGCTCGCCGGCAAGGTCGCCCTCGTCACCGGCGCCGCCCGCGGCATCGGCGAGCAGATCGCGCGCGTGCTCGCCCGCGACGGGGCCACCGTCGTCGGGGTGGACGTGCCGCAGGCGGCCAGTGACCTGATCACCCTGACCAAGGAGCTCGGCGGCGACTACCTCACCCTCGACATCACCGCCAAGGACGCCCCGAAGCGGATCGCCCAGCACCTCACCACCGCCCACGGCGGGGTCGACGTCGTGGTGCACAACGCGGGCATCACGCGCGACCGGCGGCTGGCCAACATGGACGCCGACCGTTGGGCGGCCGTGCTGAACGTCAACCTGGTTGCACCCGAGCGGATCACCGCCGAGCTCCTCGCTCAGAGCCTCGTCCACGACAACGGCCGGATCGTCGGCGTCGCCTCCATCGCCGGCATCGCGGGCAACCTCGGGCAGACCAACTACGCCGCCTCCAAGGCGGGCGTCATCGGCCTCGTCGACTCGCTCGCGGGCGACCTGAAGAGGGGCATCACCGTCAACGCGGTCGCGCCCGGGTTCATCGAGACCGAGATGACCGCCGCCGTGCCGTTCGCGACCCGCGAGGTCGGCCGGCGCCTCAACTCCATGAGCCAGGGCGGGCAGCCGGTCGACGTCGCCGAGACGATCGCCTGGTTCGCCCACCCCGCCTCGACCGCCGTCAACGGCAACGTGGTCCGGGTCTGCGGCCAGATGATGCTGGGGGCGTGATGGTCTCGACAGGCTCGACCCACGGGCGTGGCGGCTCGACCAACGGGCGTGGCGCCGCGACCCCCGAGGTCCGGATCGTGCACGGCGAGCCGGGTGGCGTGACGACCTTGCTCCGGGCTGCCCTGCCGTCGGTCCCGCTGGTCAACCATCTGCCGGGCATTCGCAAGTCCGGCGACTTCGACGGACTCGCGTTCGCGCGACCGGCGGTGACCGTCGAGCGGCCGCACGTCACGGCGTACGCCGGCGTGTGCGGCTTCCCGGTCAAGGACACGGTGCCGCTGACCTACCTGCACGTCCTCGCCTTCCCGTTGCACATGGCGATCCTGACCGACCCCAGCTTCCCCATCCCGGCGGTCGGCGCGGTCCACCTCTCCAACTCCATCACCGGGCACCGTCCGGTGCGGATCGGGGAGACGGTCACGGTGACCACGCGTGCCGACGAGGTGCGACCCCATCCGAAGGGCCGGACCGTCGACGTCGTCACCAGCGTCGACGAGGGCGGTCGGGTCGTGTGGGAGAGCATCTCGACCTACTTGAGGCGAGGGGTCTCGTCCACCGACGACCCGCCGGCGGACGACGGCGGTCCGCGCGAGATCCAGCCGGGTCGCGTGACCTGGCGCCTGGCGGGCGATCTCGGCCGGCGGTACGCGTCGGTCTCGGGCGACCACAACCCGATCCACCTCTACCCGCTGACCGCGAAGGCGCTCGGTTTCAAGCGCCAGATCGCCCACGGC
>JAHEXO010000084.1 GCA_023252065.1 Nocardioides sp.
CGCAGGTCGGCGTCGGAGGCCGCCAGGATCCGGACGGCGAGCAGGCCGGCGTTGCGGGCGTTGCCGACGGCCACGGTGGCGACCGGGACGCCCGCCGGCATCTGCACGATCGAGAGCAGGGAGTCCATGCCGTCGAGGTGCTTGAGCGGCACCGGTACGCCGATCACCGGAAGCGGGGTGACCGCGGCGAGCATGCCGGGCAGGTGTGCGGCACCCCCGGCGCCGGCGATGATCACCGACAGACCCCGGTCGGCCGCCTCGCGACCGTAGGCGAGCATCTCGTCGGGCATCCGGTGGGCCGAGACGACGTCGGCCTCGTAGGCCACGTCGAACTCCTTGAGCGCCTCCGCGGCCGCCTCCATGACCGGCCAGTCGGAGTCGGAGCCCATCACGATCCCGACTCGTGCACCGCCGGTCAGCCCGCTGCCTGCCTCACTCACTCTCGTCTCCCAGCTCTCCGGCGAACCACGCCGCGGCATGCCGGGCGCGCTCCAGACACTCTTGCAGGTCGTCTCCGTAGGCGTTGACATGACCGACCTTGCGCCCGGGGCGCGGGTCCTTGCCGTAGAGGTGCACCCGCAGGTGCGGGTCGCGGGCGAGGGCGTGTGGGTAGCCGTCGTAGAGCCGGCCGCCCGAGTCGGTGGGGCCGCCGAGGATGTTGACCATCACCGTCCAGCGGGCGCGCTGCGCGGGCGAGCCCAGCGGCAGGTCGAGGACGGCCCGCAGGTGGTTCTCGAACTGCGAGGTGACGGCGCCGTCCTGGGTCCAGTGGCCGGTGTTGTGCGGCCGCATCGCGAGCTCGTTGACCAGCACCCGCCCGTCGTGGGTCTCGAACAGCTCCACGGCGAGGATGCCGGTCACGCCCAGCTCGCCGGCGATCCGCAGCGCGAGCTCCTCCGCTCGGGCCGCGAGCCCGGGGTCGAGGCCGGGGGCGGGCGCGATCACCTCGCGACAGATGCCGTCGAGCTGGAGGGACTCCACGACGGGGTACGCCGCGGCCTGGCCGCTCGGCGCCCGCGCCACGAGGGCGGACAGCTCGCGACGGAAGCCGACCCGCTCCTCGGCGAGGATCCGTACGCCGGACCGGGCCGCGGTCTCGAACGCCTCGGCGCACTCCTCCGGCGTGCTGACGAACCACACGCCCTTCCCGTCGTAGCCCCCGCGCGAGGTCTTCAGCACGCAGGGCAGGCCGAAGTCGGCGACCTCGTCGGCGTCGGTGACCACTCGGTGGCGCGGGGACGGCGCCCCGATCCGGTCGAGGGCCTGCCGCATCACGACCTTGTCCTGGGCGTGGACCAGCGCCTCGGGCCCGGGCCGGACCAGGACCCCGTCGTCCTCGAGGGCGTGGAGGTGGTGGGTGGGCACGTGCTCGTGGTCGAAGGTGACCACCTCGCAGCCCTTCACGAGGGCCCGGAGCGTGGCCAGGTCGGTGTAATCGCCGACGGTGTGGTCGGGGATCACCTGGGCCGCGGAGACTCCCGGCGCCTCGGCCAGGAGGCGCAGCGGGATGCCGAGCGCGGCGGCCGGCTCGGCCATCATCCGGGCGAGCTGTCCGCCACCGACGACGGCGACGACAGGTCCGGACGGAGGCGCAGCAGAGTCTGCGGTGGTCACCCGGAGAAGGGTAGAGGCACCGGGTGGGTGCTCAGACGGCGGCGGCCTGCTGCTGGACGGCGACCGGGTAGCTCGGCGGCTCGAGCTCGAAGCGGAGGCCGTGGCCCCGCACGGTGGTGATCAGGTTGGGCTGCCCGGGGTCGTCGCCGAGCTTGCGGCGGACCCAGCCCAGGTGCACGTCGATGGTCTTGGACGACGTCCAGAACGTCGTGTTCCACACCGTGAGCATGAGCTCGTCGCGCGAGACGACGGAACCAGCGCGCTGCATGAGGTGATGCAGCAGGTCGAACTCCTTGCGAGAGAACACGATCTCGCTGTCGTCGCGCCACACCCTTCGGGTGACGGGGTCGACGCGAACGTCCTGGACACTGAGCACGAAACGAAAATAGGTACCCAGCACCCCTCCTCGCCGGGGAATGGCTCAACTCGCGGGCCTGTGAAGGTAAAATCTCCGACTCCGAGACCCCGCGCCGAACCCGTGGTAGTCGGCTCCCCAGGACGCTCACTGGGAGGCTCCCTGGAGACCCTCAGTGCCGGCTCACGGCGACCGGTTGGACGACCCCGAAGCCCCGCACCGGGCGCTCGGGAAGGGTCCGCGCCACGAACTGGTCCTCCGGCAGCAGGTCGGCGGTCGCCCGGTCGACGATGATCCGGTTGCGGCGGGCGACCGCGGTCAGCCGCGACGCCATGTTCACCGGGCGACCGAACACGTCGCCCAGCCGCATCACGACCATCCCGGTCGACAGCCCGACCCGGACGTCGGGCATCCGGGGGTCGCGACCGACGACGGCGATGATCCCCTCGGCGGTGTCGTAGGCCCGGATCGGGTCCTCGTTCACGAAGAGGACGGCGTCACCGATGCTCTTGATCACCCGTCCGTGCCGGCTGGCGACGACGTCGGCGCAGCGCGACTCGAAGATCTCGACCAGGTCGCCGATCCGGTCGTGGTCGAGCTGGTTGGTCAGGGCGGTGAAGCTGACGATGTCGGCGAAGCCGACGGTGACCTGCGAGGTGTGCAGGTCCTCCTCGGTCGCACCCAGTGCCTCGACGCGGCTCACCGCCGCGGCCAGGTGGCGGCGCCAGACGTAGATCAGGAGATCCTCGTAGGGGCCGTTGAGGGCCTCGACCATCTGCAGTGCGGCCGTCGCGCGGGAGCCGGTGGCGTCGTCGCCGGCCTCGAGCTGCTGCACCCGCTGCAGCAGTGTGCCGACCTGCCAGTCCGCGAGCCGGGCCATGGTCTGCCCGACCGCGCGGGTGAGGTTGACGGCCATGTCGAAGTCGATCGACCCGTCGGCGACCAGCCCGAGCAACGTCGAGACGGCATCGGCGTCGGCCTGGGTGAAGGCCCGCTCACCGCCCTGGTCGGGGAAGCCGAGCGCACGCCACAGGCGCTGGGTCTGCTCGATCGTCGCGCCGGCGGACTCGGCCACCTCGACGGCGTTGAAGGCGGCGTCCTCGCCGAGGATCGCTCGCTCCAGGTCGGGGGCCGGGTCGGGAGCGGGCTCGGGGCCGGGGTCCTCAGGTGCCGTCATCGTCGCGGGCCTGGGTGACGTGACTGCCGCCGAGCAGCTCGGAGAGCTTATGCTGCACCTCCTCGACCCTCGGGATGTCGTGCAGCTTCACAGTGCCGTGGGTGCTCGCGTCGCTGACGACCAGGGTGCCGCAGCCGAACATCCGGTCGACGACGCCCATGTCGTAGGCGACGTCGCTGATCCGCATCAACGGGATGTCGTGGCCACGGCGCGCGATCAGACCCTCGCGGGTGATCAGCCGCTTGTTGGTGATCGTGTACGTCGCGGTGAGCCACTCCGCGAGCGGCTTGAGCACCCAGACCACCAGCACCACCGCGGCGACGCCCCAGATCAGCCACTCGGAGTACTTCACGTCGACCTGCTGGTCGAGCCAGACGGCGAGGAACAGCACCACGACGAGCAGGAGCAGGGGCGCCGCGATCGCCTTGGGATGCGTGCGGGTGTCGACGACGACGCTCTCGCCGTCGGTCAGCAGCTTCGGTGAGATGGCCACGGCGTGAGTCTGTCACTCCCCGGGACGCAGGTGCACGACATCGCCCGCGCTGAGGGTGAGCGTGCCGTCGGGGGTGTCGAGGACCAGCCGTCCGTGGTCGTCGAAGTCGAGCACTCGCCCGGTCACGCTGCGCTCCCCCGGCAGGTCGACCCGGACAGCCTGGTCGAGCGTCGCGCTGCGCCCGCGGTACTGGTCCATGAACGTGTTCGGCGAGCCCGCGAACGAGCCCAGGGAGGCCCGCAGGTGACGGAGGACGTGGCCGAACAGGGTGGTGCGGTCGGTCGGGTGCCCGGCCAGGGCCAGCGACGTGGCGGTCGGCACGGGCAGCTCGTCCTGGGTCTGGTCGACGTTGATCCCGATCCCGATCACCACCATGGGCGGGCGGGTGTTGACGCGTTCGACCAGGATCCCGGCGACCTTGCGGTCGCCGATCAGCACGTCGTTGGGCCACTTGAGGCCGGCGAACCCGCCGAGCGCGCGGGCGACGGCGTACCCCGCCACGAGCGGGACCACCGGCCACCACTCGGTGTCGACCACCGGGTCGAAGACGGCGGAGAACGTCAGCGCCGCTCCCGGCGGGGTCACCCACTCGCGGTCGAGGCGACCCCGGCCCGCCTGCTGGTGATCGGCCACCACCACGCGGTGGCGCACCGGGTCGGCCGCGGCGAGCGCGTTGGTCGACCCGGCCTCCGCGTGGAGCCGCACCTGCCACTGCGGACCGGCGGCGTCCTGGAGGCTGCGGAGGTCAAGGGGCGCGCGTGGAGGGGTCGACGTCATGACCACTAGATTGTCGGAGCAACCGTGAGGAGGCCACACAAGGTGAGCGCACAGCCGACGCAGCCCGGTGCCGGTACCGACGTACCCCCGCCGGGCTCGGGCATCGACATCCACACCACCGCCGGCAAGCTGCAGGACCTCGAGCGGCGGCTCGACGAGGCGGTCCACGCCGCCTCCGCCAAGGCGGTCGAGAAGCAGCACTCCAAGGGCCGCAAGACCGCCCGCGAACGGATCGAGCTGCTCTTCGACGAGGGCACGTTCGTCGAGCTCGACGAGCTGGCCCGCCACCGCTCGACGGCCTTCGGGCTCGAGAAGCGCCGGCCCTACGGCGACGGCGTGGTCACCGGCTACGGCACGGTCGACGGCCGGCAGGTGTGCGTGTTCAGCCAGGACTTCACGATCTTCGGCGGGTCGCTCGGTGAGGTGTACGGCGAGAAGATCACCAAGGTGATGGACCTCGCCATGAAGACCGGCTGCCCCATCGTCGGCATCAACGAGGGCGCCGGTGCCCGGATCCAGGAGGGCGTGGTCTCCCTCGGGCTCTACGGCGAGATCTTCCGGCGCAACGTCCACGCCTCGGGCGTGATCCCCCAGATCAGCCTGATCATGGGCTCCTGCGCGGGCGGCCACGTCTACTCCCCCGCCGTCACCGACTTCACGGTGATGGTCGACGGCACCTCCAACATGTTCATCACCGGCCCCGACGTGATCAAGACCGTCACCGGCGAGGACGTCACGATGGAGGAGCTCGGCGGCGCGCGCACCCACAACACGAAGTCGGGCAACGCCCACTACATGGGCTCCGACGAGGACGACGCGATCGACTACGTCAAGGCGCTGCTGTCCTATCTCCCGCAGAACAACCTCGACCCGGCGCCGTCCTACCACGACCCGGCGGACCTCGAGATCACCGACCTCGACCGGACCCTTGACACCCTGATCCCCGACGGGGCCAACCAGCCCTACGACATGCACGAGGTGATCACCGCCGTCCTCGACGACGAGGAGTTCCTCGAGGTGATGGCGCTGTTCGCGCCCAACATCATCGTCGGTTTCGGCCGGGTCGAGGGCAAGACGATCGGCGTCGTGGCCAACCAGCCGATGCAGTTCGCCGGCACCCTCGACATCGACGCCTCGGAGAAGGCCGCCCGCTTCGTGCGCACCTGCGACTCCTTCAACATCCCGGTGCTGACCTTCGTCGACGTCCCCGGCTTCCTGCCCGGCACCGACCAGGAGTGGAACGGCATCATCCGGCGGGGCGCGAAGCTGATCTACGCCTACGCCGAGGCGACCGTCCCGCTGGTCACGGTGATCACCCGCAAGGCCTACGGCGGCGCCTACGACGTGATGGGCTCCAAGCACCTCGGTGCCGACCTCAACCTGGCCTGGCCGACCGCGCAGATCGCGGTGATGGGCGCGCAGGGCGCGGTCAACATCCTCTACCGCAACGAGCTGAAGGTGGCGCCGGATCCCGAGGCCGCCCGCGCCCAGCTGGTCGAGGAGTACGACGACACCCTGGCCAACCCCTACATCGCGGCCGAGCGCGGGTACGTCGACGGCGTGATCGCCCCCCACGAGACGCGGATCGAGGTCGTCAAGGCGCTCCGGCTGCTGGAGACCAAGCGCGAGACGCTGCCGCCGAAGAAGCACGGGAACATCCCGCTCTGATGGCCGCCGACGAGACGTCCGAGCCGGTCCTGCGCGTCGTCAAGGGTGAACCGTCCGCCGAGGAGCTGGCGGCCCTGGTCGCCGTCGTCGCCTCCCTGGGCGGTCCCGCGGCCGCGCCCACGCGTCGTACGCCGGAGTGGAACGCCAACCGCCGCATGCACCGAGTGGTCCTCCGGGCCGGCCAGGGAGCCTGGAGGACCAGCAGCCTCCCGCGCTGACCCCCGGCGGCCGGCTTCCTCAGAGCCCGAGGTGCTGGGCGATCTGCGCCACGACGGCGCCGACGACGATGGCGATGAGGGTCACGACAGCGGTCATCGCGCGCGATCCTGAGGTGCTGTGTTCCGGTCCGGAGTCACACTCCGTCCTACCTCGGTCGGCGCCCTCATCGACACCGGCGAAGGTCCTCGATACCGGGAGCGGGTCAGGACCGGCCGGCGCTGACGACGAGCGCCTGCCCGGGCAGGTGGTAGCCGTTGGGGGTCGCGTAGGCCGAGACCGACGCGCGGGCCAGCTCACGGATCGCCGTCGCGTCCTGCTCGTCGACGGACGCCAGGACCGCACTGAGCGGGCCCGCCAGCCCGGAGGTCCGGGCCCACCAGCGGTCGAAGCTGTCGGCGTCCATCGGCACCGACACCTCCTCCAGCACGGTGTCGCCGAACCCGGCCGCGTCGAACAGCGCGGTCAGCCGCGAGGCGTCCGAGAGCGAGAAGGGTCCCGGCACCCCGGGCGGCGGCACCTGCCGATCGAGCCGGGTGCGGACGGCGTCCATGACCAGCGCCAGCCAGGGGTTGGCGGCCGGCGGTCCCCACACGCTCACCGCGACCCGGCCACCGGGGCGCAGGACCCGGGCGATCTCGGCGACGGCCGCCGCCGGGTCGACCGCGAACTGCAGCCCGTGCCGGACCAGCACGACGTCGTACGACGCGTCCGGCTCGGCGATCGCCTCGAGGTCGAGCCGGCGCACCTCGACGGCGCTGCGGTCCCCGGCCCGCGCCGACGCGATCTGCGTCATCTCGAGCGCGACGTCGGAGAGCACCACCCGGCCCCCGGGCGCCACGAGGTCGGCAGCGGCCAGGCCCAGCCCGCCCGCACCTCCGGCCAGCTCCAGCACCCGCTCCCCCGGCGCCGGCGAGGTGGCGGCCAGCATCACCGTGGTCTCGGGGGCGTGACGTGCGTCGGTGTAGTCGGCGTACTCCGCCCAGGAGCCCGCCACCGCGGACCACATCGCGTGGACGTGGCGGCGGCGCTCGTCGAGGCCGGCGACCGCGGCGGGTGGTGCCTGCTGAGGTGTCGTGAACTCGGTCATCGTCTGTTCCTCCCAATTGGTTATAGCATTCGTGTAATGAACTGCCTGCTACTGTAACCAAATGGGCGAGCGAATCAAGTCCACTCGTGGCTATCACTCACCGAGGCGCACCGAGCAGGCTGCGGCCACCCGGCAGCACATCCTCGAGACCGCGCAGCGGGTCTTCGAGGCGGAGGGCTACGCCTCGACCTCGGTGGCGGCCGTCGCGGCCGCGGCGGAGGTCTCGACCAAGACCCTCTACCTGGCCTTCTCGACCAAGAGCGGCCTGCTCCGCTCCCTCTGGGACGTCGCGCTCGGCGGGCAGGACGACCAGCAGCCGGTCACCACGCGGGCGTGGTACCAGGAGATGGCCGAGG
>JAHEXO010000624.1 GCA_023252065.1 Nocardioides sp.
CCGCTCGGCGTCCAGCGCACAGGCCGGAACCTGGCGCTCCGCGCCACCGCCCGGAGCGAACGGCACGTCCGCGACGGAGAGCCCGTGCCGCGGGTCGAAGAAGCACGGCGGGCGTCGGGTCGGCAACGGGTCGCCCGCCACCCGAGCCTGGACGCAGGCGATCGCATAGCGCCCGTCGTCGAGGATCTCGGTCACGTCGCGCACATGCTCGGGCCGGGTGATCGCGTCCGCAGCGGTCTTCGCGGACTCGTAGCTGTCGAGCGCCCGCTGGTAGTCGGCATGGGCGCCGGTGTCGAGCGGCTTCCCGGCCAGCTCGAGGTCGAGGCCCTGGAGCTCGACCCCGAGGGCGGTCACGTCCTCGAACGCGAGCTTCTTGACCGGCTCGAGCTCGGTCGCCGCCCGCTGGGCCTTCAGCTGTGCGTTGCGACGGCGTATCGCGACGAACGCCGCGACCGCGATCACCACGAGGACGACCAGCACCCATTCCATGTCGGGAGCCTACGTGGTGCGGTCAGTCGCCCCCCGCCGCGCGCAGGGCGCGTGCCCCTATCGAGGCGAGGGTCTCGCGGAGCTCGGCAGGCTCCTGCACCTCGAACTCCCAGCCCAGTGAGGACAGGTGGAACGCGAGGGCGTAGAGGGTCTCGGAGCCGGCCTCGAGGAGCGTGGTGGCGTCGTCCACCGCGGTCAGCACGACCGACCGCACACTCGTCCGCTAGGCGACCTCGGCCAGCGGTGCGTGGACGAGCACCCGCGCCTGGAACCGGTACGCCGCACTGGCCACGCCACGCTGCACGAACGCAGCGGGATCCTCGTGCTCCCGCTCGCGGAACCGCCAGGTCGTCGGCTCGACCGCCTGCAGCCGGTCGAGACGGAAGGTGCGCCAGTCCTCGCGGTCGACGTCGTACGCCATCAGGTACCAGCGGCGGCCGGTGGCGACCAACCCGACCGGCTCGACGGTCCGGGAGCTCGGCGTACCGTCGCGGGCCTCGTAGTCGAACCGCACCCGCACCAGGTCGCGGCAGGCGCGCGCCAGCCGCAGCAGCGCCTCTCCGTCGACGGTGGCCTGCCCCTGGTCGAGGGTCTGGGTCGCCTCGTGGATCGCGCGTACCTCCCCGCGCAGCCGCGGGGGCATCACCTGGTCGAGCTTCGCGAGGGTCCGCAGGGCGGCCTCGCTGGCGCCCGAGACCGTGCCCCCGGCCGCCATCCGCAGCGACACCGCCACTGCGACGGCCTCGGCGTCGTCGAGCAGCAGCGGGGGCAGGCCCTTGCCGCGCCCCAGCTGGTAGCCACCGCCGACACCCTGGGTCGCGAGCACCGGGTAGCCGAGGCCCCGGAGCCGTTCGACGTCGCGACGCACGCTGCGACTGGTCACCCCGAGCCGCTCGGCGAGCTCGGGACCGGTCCAGACGGGCCGCTGCTGGAGGAGCCCGAGCAGGCTCAGCACGCGCTCGGTGGTCTCAGCCATCCGGCAAGTCTGCCATCGATAGCGGACAGTAACTGTCCTGTTTGTCCACGACACTGGGAGCACCGACCGAAAGGACCTCCCATGGCGCTCCACGTCCCACCCGTCGCCGACGAGACCGACGCGATCGCGGCGTTCCTGGCCCAGCAGCAGGACGCGTTCCGCGCGCTCCTGTTCGGCCTGATGCCGGCGCAGGCAGCCACCTCACCGAGCGCCTCGGCGCTGAGCATCGGCGGCCTGGTGCGTCACGCCACGTCGGTCCAGCAGAGCTGGCTCGACAGCGCCGAGGCCGCTCCCGGCGCCCCCGCGCCCCGCGAGGACGGCGTCGACGCCTACCTCGACGGCTTCCGCTTCGACGCCGACGGCTCGCTCGACGACCTGCTGGCCGACTTCGACGCGGTGAGTGCGGCGGTGCTCGATGCCGTACGCCGCCTCGACCTCGACACTCCGGTGCCCGTGCCCGACGCACCGTGGTTCCCCCAGGACGTCGCGGCGTGGTCGGTCCGCTGGGTCTGGTGGCACCTGATGGAGGAGCTGGCCCGCCACGCGGGTCACGGCGACATCGTCCGCGAGTCCCTCGACGGTGCCACCATGTACGCGCTCGTCGCCGCTCGCGACGGGCTGCCCGACCTGCCGTTCCTGAAGGCCTGGAAGCCCGCCGACGAGGTCACCGCATGACGACGACCATCGACTGGACGGCCCGCCTCCACGAGCAGCTGGACTTCCACTACCGGCACCAGGTCCGGCCCCGACTGGAGGGGCTGACCGACGAGGAGTACCTCTGGGAGCCCGCCCCGGGCTCGTGGAGTGTCAGACCCCGCGCCGAGGCGACCACCGCCCAGGCAGCCGGCAGCGGCGACCTGGTGGCGGACTTCGCCTGGCCCGAACCCGTGCCGGCGCCGGTCACCACGATCGCCTGGCGGATCGCCCACGTCATCGTCGGGTGCCTGGCCGCGCGCACCGCCAGTCACTTCGGGGGCCCGCCGGCCGACTACTCCTCCTGGACGTACGCCCCCACCGCCGACGAGGCACTCGCGCAGCTCGACGCGGCGTACGACGCCTGGACCTCCGGTGTGCTCTCC
>JAHEXO010000625.1 GCA_023252065.1 Nocardioides sp.
TGACGACTACGTGGCCATCGCCGTTGTCGGCCACCAGGCCGTCTCCCTGACCGACGTCACACGCGACCAGGGCCCAGCCCGGCGGGGGCCAGGCGATCGGCGCCGTCGGTAGTCCCACACCGGCCGTGAGCACGACGACGGCCGCGGCCACCGTGGGCCGGTGCCTGCTGCGGTGCCAGGCCCACGGAGCGGTGGCGACGACACCGGCGGTGATGACCGCGAGCAGGACTGCCGCACCTGCGGAGTCGCCCCAGCCGACGCTGCCGAAGGGAAGTTCTGCGGACCATCGGGCGACGGCCGCGATGGCTTGGGCCGGCAGCGCCGCAGCCCACGCGAGCCAGCCGGCCCCCGTGACCCAGAAGACGGAGACGAGCGCGACGACCACACCGACGACGGTCGTGGGGGCGACGAAGGGCGCAGCCAGCAGGTTGGCCAGGACCGCGACCAGCGACACGCTCCCCTGGAGAGGCACGACCAGCGGGGCACAGACCGCCTGGGCGGCGATCGGGATGGCCAGGACCGGTCCGAACGGCTTCAGCGGTCCCGGCAACCGCCGGGAGATGGTGCGGCCCCAGGGTTGGGCCAGCACCAGCAGCCCGAGGGTGGCGACGCTCGACAGCGCGAAGCCGTAGGAGCGGGCGAGCCACGGGTCCCACACGAGGAGCACCGCGATCGCAGCGGCCAGAGCAGGCACACCGGCCCGACGTCGCGAGGTCGACAGGGCCAGCAGTCCCACGAGGCCCATGACGGCTGCGCGCACGACGCTGGGTTCCGGCCGCGCGAGGACCACGAAACCGAGCAGCCCCAACGCCGCCACCGGTGGCCGCCACCGCCGCCGGACTCCGACGACAGCGCAGAGCCAGAGGGCCGCAGCCAGCACGAACGTCACGTTGCTGCCCGAGACGGCGCTGAGGTGGCTGAGCCCCGTCGCCAGCATGGCCGACGTGAGGTCGGGCGGAGTCTGCGACGTGTCACCGACGACGAGCGCGGGGACCAGTCCCCGGGCGTCGGGCCCGAGCCCCGAGGTCGCGGCTCGGAAGCGGTCCCGCACGACGTCTGCGGCCTCGAAGATCCCGCCGGGCCCCGCGACGACCTGCACGGGGCCCTTCGGCGTAGCCACCGCCACGACGTCGTCACCGGGCTCTGCCGGCGCGAGCCGCACGACCAGCTGCACGTGGTCGTGCCACCGCAACGTCGACCAGGCCGAGCCCCGACCGATGACCAGGACCGGTGAGCTGACCTCCGTCGTGCGACCGCGACCTGACACCTGCGTCACGTCGAGGCGCACCACCGTCACTGCCTGAACCGCCGGTCGGCCTTCAGCTGCAGGACCGGGGCCCGGCACTGCACGGGGTTCGGCCGCGACGGTGGCGTCGAGCGTGACGACGGCTCGCTCCGACGCCAGGTCTTCGACGGGGCCGGCGCTTCGCACCTCCCGGTGGCCGGCCGCCGCGCCGAGCAACAGGCCCAGGACCGCAGACCCGGCGGCGAGGGCGCGCAGTCGGGGATGGCCGACCCAGGAGCTGCGACGTCCGGCCCCGCTGGGCCGCCGGACGCAACGGTCCCCCTGGGACCCCCGAGCCCGGTCGATGCCGGCGACGCCCGTCAGCACGCCCGTCGCCAGAGCCACGATCGCCGCCGTGGCCACGATCCAGACCGGCGCGACGAGGCCCCAGAACGCGACGACCGGCCACGCCAGCACCACGGGCACGAGCAGGCGGAGGTCGAGCCGGAGGGACGATCGCGGTCGGACCCGGCGCACGGTCTCCCTCCCGGTCAGGACCACGAGAGAGGGTCCGCGGGGCCTCTGCTCGCGCTCCCTGTGCGACGGGGACGTCGGCGTCGTCACAACGTCACCTTCGGTCGCAGCTGCGTCATGAGCTTGTCACCGATGCCGCTGACCTCCCCGAGCTCGTCCACCGAGGTGAACCGGCCGTGCTCGGTGCGCCAGTCGATGATGCGTTGCGCGAGCACCGGTCCCACGCCGGGAAGCGAGTCGAGCGCCGCAGCGTCGGCGGCGTTGAGGCTCACCGGGATGCCCGACCCCGCTCCACCCGACCCGGCGGCCCCGGTAGCGCCGACCACGGCTCCGCCGCCCGGTGGCGGAGCCTCGCCCGGCTTCGGCACCCGGATCTGCTCACCGTCGACGACGAGTCGTGCGAGGTTGAGGGAGGCGAGGTCCGCCCCGCCGCGTGTGCCACCCGCGGCCGAGATCGCATCCGCCACCCGAGCTCCTTGCCGCAGCCGGACCAGGCCCGGCCGCACCACCTGCCCGACGACGTGCACGACCAGCTCGGCGCCGGACGTCGGCGCGGGCGATGGTGCACCCGAGCCGGAGACGCGACCGGCATCGGCGCCCTGGACACCGCTCGCGGTCCCCGCGCGCGGCGGCGCCGCAGCCGTGGCCGCAGCGCCTCCGTAGAGCTGGACGGACCGCGACGGGCCGGGCGCCACGTCCGGGACCGACGCCGAGCGCTCGGCCCACAGGACGCGCAGCACGAACGCACACCCGACCGCGACGACGAGCGCGAGCAGCGAGAC
>JAHEXO010000085.1:0-3038 GCA_023252065.1 Nocardioides sp.
CCCAGGCGCCGCACGATCGCGTTGGCCGAGCCGTTCAGGACCCGGATCGGCCCGCGCATCACGGTGGTGAAGGCACGCTGGAAGCCCTGCGTCGCCCGCGCGGTCTCCATGGGCTTGGCGATCGCGAAGTTCTTCGGGACCAGCTCGGCGAAGATCATCGTCACCAGCGAGCTCAGGGTCAGGCCGATCGCCACCGCCAGTGGCCGCACCGCACCCTCGGGGACGCCGAGGCTGCGCAGCGGCCCGGAGATCAGGTCGGCGATGGCCGGTTCGGCGAGGAAGCCGATCGCCAGGTTGGTGATCGTGATGCCGACCTGGGCACCGGACAGCTGGGTCGACAGCGAGCGCAGCGCCCGTTGGAGCCCGCGGGCGGTGGTGTCCCCCTGCTCGGCGTCCGCCTGCACCTTGGTGCGGTCGACGGTGACGAACGAGAACTCCGCCGCGACGAAGACCCCGGCGGCGATCACGAGGAGCACGGAGACCCCGAGGAGCAGCCAGGCGGTCAGCACTGCCTCACGCCCGAGGAAGGGAACGGTAGGGGGCGACTGTCGGAGCCGTCCATGGGCGGGTGGGGTCCTTCGGACTCGGGGCGCTGCCGGTGGCCGGGTCAGACCCGGGATGCAGCCCGACTCTACCGACCCGTGGTGGAGTCGGCCTCGTGCCTGGCCAGCCAGTGCACGAACACCACCAGGTCGGCGTTGTGACGCGGGATCCCGGTCTCCCGCGCCAGGCAGCGGACCATGGCCAGCTGGGTCCAGGCCACGGGGAGCCGGTCGCGGCAGACCGGCCACGCGTCGTCGATCACCGCGACCTGGTGCGCCGAGAGTCCCGCGAGAGCCGCCGGTCGGACCTCGGGGATGACGGGGGGCTCGGTCGGGGACGCCGTGGGGGTGGGCTCGTCGGTAGGACCGGTCGGGCTGGGTGACGGGGACTCGCTCGGGCCGTCAGAGGGTCCAGTCGGGCTGGGGGACGGGGACTCGCTCGGGGTCTCGCTCGGGCCCGGCGACGGGGACTCGCTCGGGCCGTCGGTGGGTCCCGTCGGGCTCGCGGACGTCGACTCGGACGGGGTGTCGGTCGCAGACACGCTCGGCGTCGGCAGCTGGCTGGGCTCCGTCGTCGGCGTAGGCGTCGGCGTCGGCCTCGTGGTCGGTGCGGTGGTCGGCTCCGAGGGAGTCGCCGTCGACGTCCTGGTCGGCTGTGCCGGCGAAGGCCCGCTGCTCACGACCGGACCCGGCCGAGCGGCCTGGGTGGGCTGGGTGGTGACCACGGGTCCTGTGGTGGTCGGGCCCAGGAACGGCGACCCGGCCCGGTAGGCACGCGCGATGGCCAGCACGTCGGCGACGTAGGCGCTGCTGTGGTTGTAGCGGTAGACCGCGGCGCGCTGTCCGGCCACGGTCGAGAGGTCGTCCTGGCCGGCACAGAGGTAGACCGCCGAGCCGAGCGAGGCGTCGTCGATGTCCTCCACGTTGCGCCGGCCGTCGGCGTCGCCGTCGACCGCCACGACCGACCAGGTGGACGGCAGGAACTGCATGGGCCCCACGGCCCGGTCGTAGCGACGGTCGTGGTCGAGCCGCCCGGCGTCGGTGTCGCGGATCAGGGCCGTGCCGTGCTGGCCGTCGAGCCGGGGTCCGAGCACGTCCGGGTGGTCCACGCCCTGGGCGTCGAGGCTGCTGCCACCGAACCGCCCGTGGTCGGACTCGACCCGTCCGATGGCCGCCAGGAGGGCCCAGTCGAGCCGGCAGGAGGGGTCGGCGGCGTCGATCACGACCGCGGCCCGCTGGTAGGCGACCAGGGCGACCGCCGGGATCTCCTGCACGTCGACCAGCGCGGCCGGCGTCGTACGGCGCGAGATCGAGGCCGGAGGCTCGGTGGAGCGGGCGTGCGGCCAGGGCAGGTGCGGTCCGGACGGTGGGGAGACGGGGGGCGTGCCCGACGTGGGAGATCCGGCGCCGCCCTGCGCACCGGCGAGCACGTCGACGACCGGGTCACGCGAGCCCGAGACGAGGGCCGCGGCCAGGACGGCCGCGAGGCCGGACGTGACCGAGGCACGCCAGCCGGACCGGCGTAACCAGTCCGTCCTCACGGCGTCGCGAGACGTCGACCTCCCCCAGATCACCCCTTCGACGTTACGCCTGGCAGGCCCGACACCGAACCCCCCAGATGGATGAACTTAGGCACAACTCCACGTGTCCGGAGCGGCCCGTCGGGCCGAGCAGGATTTCCTCGAGTTCGGGCGCGACGAGCAGGGCCAGGCCCTAGGGTGGGCGAACCCAGACACCTCCGTCGCGCCGGTCCTGGGGGGCTCCCCGCGGCGGAACGCCAGAAATGTGAGCCCCCGCATGACCACCCGTCGTACCGTTCTGACCGGCGCCGGCGCGGCTGCCGCCACCACCGTGCTCGCCGGGCCGCTCGAGGCCGCCGACGCAGCGACCGTCGTACGCCGCGGCTCGACCTCGCTGCTGCCCACCCAGCAGCGTCACCTCGTCGGGCGCTTCTCCTACGGCGTGACGCCCGCCCTCGCCGCCGAGGTGCGCAAGCACGGCGGGGCCCAGCAGTGGTTGGACTGGCAGCTGCAGCCGGGGCGCATCACCGACCCGGCCGGCGACGCCACCCGTTCCTGGTACCCCACCATGAGCTGGTCGGTCGGGCGCATCGTGAGCGAGACCAAGGCCAACAACATCGGTGGCTGGCAGATCATGGCCGACTACCAGAACTGGCTGCTGGTGCGACGCATGATCAGCCGCCGCCAGGTGCTCGAGACGATGACCGAGTTCTGGGAGAACCACTTCAACGTGCCGGTCAGCGCCGACGGCGTCTACACATGGCGCAAGGACTACGGCGAGGTGATCCGCGCCCGTGCGCTGAGCTCGTTCGAGTCGCTTCTGCAGGCGGTGTCGGTCCACCCCGCCATGGGGCTCTACCTCGGCAACGCCGTCTCCGACGCCGAGCACCCCAACGAGAACCAGGGACGCGAGCTGCTCGAGCTGCACACGGTGGGGCTCGCGGCTGGCTACACCGAGGCGCACGTCGTCAGCTCG
>JAHEXO010000085.1:3048-7721 GCA_023252065.1 Nocardioides sp.
ATCCTGACCGGCTGGCAGGTCGACATGTGGGACACCTGGCGCGCCGGCTACAACGAGATCGCCCACTGGACCGGCAAGGTGCGGGTGCTCGACTTCAGCCGCGCCAACCGCTCCGAGGACGGCCGGCAGCTGACCCGCGACTACCTCCACTACCTCGCCCACCATCCGGCCACCGCGCAGCACATCGCCGCCAAGCTGGCCACAGTCTTCGTCAGCGACGCCCCACCCCGGGCCCTGGTCAGCCACCTGGCGAAGGTCTACCTGGCGCACGGCACGCAGATCCGGCCGGTGCTCCAGGCGCTGGTGGCCTCGACGGCGTTCAAGGACTCCGTCGGTGACAAGATCCGCGACCCCGAGAACGATCTCGTCGCCACCTACCGGCTGATGAACGTCAAAGTCGCGAAGCCCGATGCCGACGACCGCGCCGCCCACCAGCTGCTCTGGCAGGCCGAGGGAATGGGGATGATGCCGATGTCGTGGCCGGCGCCCAACGGCCAGCCCATCGTCGGCGCCGCCTGGGCCTCCCCGTCGCGGGTGATGGGCTCGATGGGCACGCACTACTCGATGGCCAACGGCTGGTGGCCCAGCAAGGGCATCCACTATCCCACGCCCGCGTCGTGGCTCCCCCAGCCGACGACGAGGTTCGACGCACTGGTCGAGCACATGGCCCAGCGGATCCTGCACCGCCATGCCAGCTCCTCCCTGCAGCAGGCCTGCCGGCAGGCGGTGGGGCTGGCCGCCTCGGACCAGATCGACGCGAACCACCCCTTGGTCAAGTGGCAGTTCGGGCGCCTGCTGACCACCTTCTTCGACTCTCCCGACTTCCTCCGGCGGTGACCCGATGGACCCGATGACCCCCTCCCCCGAGGGCGCCTGCTGCCCCGAGTACGCCGCGATGTCGCGCCGCAGCCTGCTGCGCGGCGCTCTCGCCCTGGGCGGTGCCACCTTCCTGGTCGGCAACGCCACGGTCTCCGCCTCCGCGTCGTCGCCCACGCCGGCCTCGTCGGTGCTGGTCGTGCTCTCCCTGCGCGGCGGAGCCGACGGGCTGTCGCTCGTGGTCCCCTACGGCGATCCCGGTTACTACGCGGCGCGACCCACGATCGCGATCCCGCAGGCCCAGCTCCTGGCCGGGACCACCGACGGTCTCTTCGGGTTGCACCCCCAGCTGGCGCCGCTGCTCCCCCTCTGGACCGCCGGCAAGCTGGCCGCGATCCAGGCGACGGGGCTGGTCACCGCCAACCGTTCACACTTCTCCGCGATGGAGGAGGTCGAGGAGGCCGACACCGGCTCGAGCGCCCGGATCGGGTGGCTCAACCGGCTGGTCGGCACCAGCCCGGTCGGCGTGGGCGGCTCTCCGTTGCAGGGTGTCGGTGTCGTGAACGGCACGCCGCCGACCGAGATCTCAGGCCCGGTGCCGTTGATGACAGTCGGCTCCCTGGACGACGCGAAGATCGCCGGCGACGACCCGGCCGATCCCGCGCACCCGCGGCGCAGCTCGCTGCACACCCTGTGGGCGAGCGACCGCAGCCCCATGGGCACCGCTGTGCGGTCGACCCTCCAGGCCACCCAGGACATCACCCCCGCCGTCCAGGCCACCGACAACAGCGCGTCGTACGGCGGGTCCCACCTGGGCGCCGCCCTCTCTACCGCGGCCCGGATCATCCGCGGCAACGTCGGCACCGAGGTGATCACCGTCGACCAGGGCGACTGGGACATGCACGTCGACCTCGGCAACCTGGGCGGCGGGCAGATGCTGGGCAACGCCCATGACCTGGCGACCGCGCTGGCGGCGTTCTTCGCCGACCTCGGCGACCAGACGGACAAGGTCACCCTGGTGACGATCAGCGAGTTCGGACGAAGGGTGCTGGAGAACGGCAACCGCGGGCTCGACCACGGCTGGGGCAACGTGATGTTCGTGGCCGGCCAGGGCGTCAACGGCGGGTCCTACTACGTGAACGCGCAGCAGGGCTGGAAGCCGCTGGCCGACGACCTGCAGTCCGACCTCCACGTCACCACCGACTACCGCCAGGTGCTCGCCGAGATCGTGAAGGCCAGGTTCCCGGGTGCCACGACCGGCACGGTCTTCCCCGGGCTGGGTGGTTACACGCCTCTGGGCTTCATGGCCTGACGCGCGGGCGCAGCGAGCCCACGCGGTCGCCCCGAAGGGTGATCTCGTGTGGCGCGGGCGCTCCTAGGCTCGCGGGCGGCGCGCCGGTTCCCCCGTCGGCGCGGACAGGAGTTCCTCCGTGCTCGCTGCCTTCTTGCTGGCCGGTCTCGTGGCGGCCCTGCTGGCCACGTTGCTGTTGTTCACCCGGCACCGGAGCGGCCGCACGACCACCTCCGCGTGGTCGTCGGCGGGACGTGTCGTGACCTCGCTGGTGGCCACGCTCGTCCTCGCCCTGGTGGTGGCCGGCGTGCTCACCCTGCTCGGCGCCACCCGCACGAACGTCGTCGCCGGCGCCGCCGGGCTCGTGGTCGTCAGCGTGGTCTGGCTCCCGGCGACGCGGCACTGGAGCGCGCGTGCCCATCTCGCGTGGGCGGCCACCTTCTACGTGTTCACGGCCTATCTGGCCTACATGCTGTGGTGGACCTACGTCAGCCACCTCGGGATCCTCGGCACGGTTGGCGCCATGGCGCTGTGGCTGATGGAGGCCTTCGCGGCCTTTCTGGGCGTGGCCTATCTCTGGGAGCTCTGCGACGCCCTCGGCCGGGCCGCCTGGCTGCGTCGCGTCACCTCCGGTGCCGCACCCGAGGCGCGCGGTCACACGCCGTTCGTCAGCCTCCAGGTCCCGGCCTACAACGAGCCACCCGAGATGGTGATCGAGACGCTGCGGTCGCTGACCGACCTCGACTACCCGGCGTACGAGATCCTGGTCATCGACGACAACACCGACGACGAGAGCCTGTGGCGTCCGGTGGAGGCCTGGTGCCACGAGCACGGCCTGAAGTTCGTCCACCTGTCCGACTGGCCGGGCTACAAGTCCGGCGCGCTGAACTACGCCCTCCGCGAGATGGTCGACCCCCGCACCGAGCTGATCGGCGTGATCGACGCGGACTACCAGCTCGCGCCGGACTTCCTGTCCGCCTGTGCGCCGCTCTTCGCCGACCCGGAGGTCGGCTTCATCCAGGCCCCCCAGGACTACCGCGAGTGGGAGCAGGCGCCGTTCTACCGCCGGCTCTACTTCTCCTACAAGTACTTCTTCGCGGTCTCGCAGCCGTCCCGCAACGAGCGTGACGGGGCGATCTTCGCCGGCACCATGGGGCTGATCCGCCGCGAGGCGCTCGAGCGCGCCGGCGGCTGGGACGAGTGGTGCATCACCGAGGACGCCGAGCTCTCGCTTCGCCTGCTCCGTGACGGGTGGTCCGGGCTGCACGTCGACCGCTCGTTCGGCGAGGGCGTCATGCCCCTGACCTTCGAGGCGCTCAAGGGCCAGCGGTTCCGCTGGTGCTTCGGCGGCATCCAGATCCTGCGCCGGCACTGGCGGCTGATGCTGCCCGGGCGCCCGAGCACGCGGAACCAGATGGACCAGGGACAGCGCTGGGCCTACCTGTCCGGCGCCGTCCAGTGGTACGGCGACCTCCTCGCGGTGATGTTCTTCCTCTTCCTGCTGCTCGGCGCCGGCAACGTCGCCCTCGGCGGCGGGCTTCTCTTCCGCAAGCTCAGTGGCTTCCTGCTCGCCGCCATCCCGATGCTGGCCCTCCTGGGGCTGGTGCGGGCGGTGGCCCTGCTCCGCCGGGGCACCGGCGCCTCGTGGCGGGACGCCCTCGGGGCCTTCATGATCTGGCAGTCCACGTCGATCGTGGTGGCCCGGGCCTCGGTCCAGGGCCTGTTCGCGAAGCAGGCGGAGTTCCTGCGCACGCCCAAGACCGCCGAGGACGCCCACTGGTGGGACGCCGTACGGGGCAACCTGCCGGAGTCGCTCTTCGGCGGCCTCGGCATCGCCGGGATCGTCGGCTCACTGGCCACGGGCACGACCGGCGGCTACATCACCGCGGCCCTCCTGGTGTGGCCGACGGCAGCCTTCGTGGCCGCCCCCCTGAACAGTCTCGGCGCCCAGCGCGCCGCCCTCTCCGGCGAGCTCGCCGCCCGCCGGCGCACGGAGTACCGCCGGTTCGGGGCCCGCACGGCCACGGTCACGGTCGCGGGGCTGCTCGGCATCGCCGGGGCGGTCGCCGTCGCCGGCATCCTCCTGGCCCCGGCCGGTCAGCAGGTGGTCTCGCCCAACCCGATCGGCTCGGCCCGCGGGCACCACCCGACTCAGGGACCCTCGTCACCGACCTCGTCGAACAGCCCGTCGTCACCGACCTCGGCGCCGACCAGCACGTCGTCGGGCACCACCGCGCCGACGACGGCACCGGCCAGCACTCCCCCGACGACGGCTCCCACCACGGCACCGCCGACCACCGCTCCCACGACATCGCCCACCACCGCACCGACCACCCCGCCGACGACGGCTCCCACCACGGGCGCGGCCTCACCAGGTGCGAGCGCGGGCCCCTGACCGAGACTCGCGGCACACCTCAGGCATCGGACTCGTCGGGGCGGAACCGGTAGCCCATGCCCGTCTCCGTCAGGAGGTACGCCGGGCGGCCGGGGTCGGGCTCCAGCTTGCGGCGCAGCTGGGCGAGGTAGAGCCGCAGGTAGTTCGTCTCGGCGTCGTAGCCCGGCCCCC
>JAHEXO010000626.1 GCA_023252065.1 Nocardioides sp.
GTGCCGGGGAGGCGTCTGCCCGCCGTCGAGGAACGTTCTGCCGGGGGCATCGTCGTGGACGTGCGGGAGGGGACGGCCCTCATCGCCGTCATCGCTCGTCGCAACCGCGCCGGCCGCATCGAGTGGTGCCTGCCGAAGGGTCACGTCGAGCCGGGCGAGACCCTCGTCGAGACCGCGGCCCGCGAGGTGGCCGAGGAGACCGGCATCGTGGGTCGTGTCCTCATCGAGCTCGGCACCATCGACTACTGGTTCGCGACCTCGAACAAGCGGGTGCACAAGTTCGTGCACCACTACCTCCTCGAAGCCACGGGCGGTGAGCTGTCCATCGAGAACGACCCGGACCACGAAGCCATCGACGTCGCCTGGATGCGACTCGATGAAGTGCACCGGCGGCTGACCTTCCCCAACGAACGCCGCATCGCGCAGGCGGCGTGGAACCGGCTGGCGGGGACGGCGTGATCCTTCGAGGGTCGCGGCGTCCGGACACGAGCGGGCGTCGCGCCACCCGCCTCGTGCGCCGCCTGACGGCCGCCGGGTCGACGATGGCAGCAGTGGGCCTCACGGTCGGCGCCGTCCTGGCGAGCGCCGTGCCTTCGGCGGCCTTTCCGACGACGTATGCCGTCACGTCCGTCGCGTCCTCCGGCGCGCTCACGCACGGGCCGGCCGTCACCCCGGCCAAGGACGTCGCAGTCATCGTCCTGAGCACCCTCTCCCCCGCCGTGGTGGGCCCCGGCAAGGACGTCACGATCACCGGCACGGTGACGGCGCCGTTGACAGGCCCGCTCTCCAGCCCCGAGCTCCGAGTAGTGCGGGGGGACGTCCGGGTCGATCAGCGCACCGCTCTCGACGCCTGGGCCTCCGGACGGACGCAGGCCACCGGCAGCACCGTCGCCACCACCGCGCTCCCGACGGTGGCCGCCGGGCAGAGCCGGGCCTTCACCGTCACCGTGCCGTGGGAGCGGCTGCGCTCCGACGAGGCTTTCGCGGCGGTGCCGATCTCGGTCGACGTGGTCCAGGAGGGCGCGACCGAGCCCACGGGCCAGACGCACACCTTCGTCGCCTGGAACGGTCGCAAGGAGTACGTCCCGCTCACCGTGGCCACGGTGCTGCCCGTGACGCTCGACCCCGACGTCGACCTCTTCTCCCGCGACGACGGCTCGCGCCAGGCCGCGTGGCAACGGGCGATCGGACCCGGGTCGCGGGTGGCCCGCATCGTCGAGGGCACCCGCGGTTCGAAGGTCGACCTGGCCGTCGACCCGTCCGTGCTGGGTCCGGACGCGGGCGCCGACACCGGTTCGGGCGGGGCCGCCCCGTCGCCCTCGCCCAGCGGCACGACCCCGAACCCTCCGGCGACCACACCCGGCACGACCGCGCCCCCCACGACGACGACGCCGCCCGCATCGACGACCTCCCCCTCTCCCACGCCGACGACCTCGGGCGCCCAACCGTCCCAGGCCGCGGCCGAGATCGCTCGTCTCGGCGACGGTCTCGCGACCCAGCTCCGGGGTCGCGCCGTGTGGGCGCTGCCCTACGCCGACGCCGACCTGGCCGCGACGGTCGGCATCTACCCCGCCAACTCCCTCGTGCGGGACCTCGTCAGCCGCGCGACCACCCTGACCCAGCGCCTCGGACAGCCCGCCCGGGCCGACATCGTCTGGCCCGTGGACGGGCTCATGCCGACGGGGCGCGAGCTGGGGATCAAGAGGGTCCTGTCCGGCACCACGGTGAAGAAGCCCGCCGGGATCGTCGTCAGCTCACCCGCCGTGACGAAGGCCACGGCATACACCCCCACCGCACGCAGGGTCGCGACCGGCGGGACCCGGCTCCTCGCCTACGACCCCCGCCTGTCGGCGCTCCTGCCCAAGCGCACCGACCCCAGCCCGGTGCTGTCGGTGCAGCGCTACCTGGCCGAGACGCTCGTGCTGCTCGGTGAGCGAGCCGGCACACCGCGTTCGGTCCTCGTCGCGGCGCCGCGCACCTACGACCCCGACCCGGCGGCCCTCGCAACCTTCCTCTCCGCCACGTCGAGCGCCCCGTGGCTCCAGACGGTCGACGCGGCGTCGCTGCTCTCCGACAACGGCACCGACAAGGCCGTCGCCCAGACCAGGCCGACGACGGCGGTCGCCTCGGCAGCGCCGCCTCCGGTCCTCACGGCGCGCCGCCTGACCCAGCTGGCCGAGCAGCGCGACACGCTCCTCAGCGTCTCGTCGGTGCTGCGCGACGGCGCCGAGTTCGAGCGCACCTACCGCGAGGTGCTCGACGAGCTGGCGAGCGCCCGCTGGCGCTACGAGCCCGGTTCGTGGGCCACCCTGTCCACCTCGGTCGCGAGGGACATCCGCGCGGCGACGAGCGCGATCCGCGTGGTGCCCCGCACGAGCACCATCAACCTGCTCGCCGAGAACGGCACGCTGCGGATCACCGTCGAGAACGGCCTCGACTACACGGTGCAGGACATCCGGCTGCGGCTCGTGCCCGACAACCCGCGCATCCGGATCGTCGAGCAGCCCGCCCCCGTGACGATCGGTCCGCTGTCACGCACG
>JAHEXO010000627.1 GCA_023252065.1 Nocardioides sp.
GGAGCTGACCGCCTTGACCATCGGGATCGTGGCCTGGCCGCCGCAGGTGATCATGTTGACGTTGAGGGCGTCGAGGTTGAACTCGAGGTTGACCGGCGGGCAGAGGTAGGGCCCGACCGCGGCAGGGGTCAGGTCGACGGCGAGGATGCCGGCCTCGGCGTAGCGCGGCGCGTTCGCCTCGTGCGCCTTGGCCGAGGTGCACTCGAAGACGATGTCGGGCAGCTCGTCCTGGGCGAGCAGCCAGTCGACGCCGTCCGCGCTCGCCTCGAGCCCGAGCCGCTGGGCGCGGGCCAGGCCGTCGGACGTCGGGTCGACCCCGATCATGAACCGGGGCTCGATCAGCTCGCTGCGGCGGATCAGCTTGAACATCAGGTCGCTGCCGATGTTGCCCGGGCCGACGATCGCGGCCCCGACCTTGCCCGGCGTACGACGCCGCTCGGCCGTGCTCATGACGGGTTCTCCTCTGCTGTCGATGATGCGAAGCGTGCGGTCACGCTGCCCAGTCCCCCGAAGGTGGCGGTGAAGGTGTCGCCCGGCGCCACCGGCTGCATCGCGGTGATCGCACCGGGCAGGACGACCCACCCGGCCTCGAGCGAGGTGCCCAGCGCGCCCACCGTGTTGGCGAGCCACACCAGCGAGCTGATCGGCGAGCCGAGCACCGCGCCGCCGGCACCGGTCCCGACCACCTGGCCGTTGCGGCGGAACACGCAGCCGCTCAGCCTCAGGTCGAGGTCGTGCAGGGCAGTCGGCGTGCTCCCGAGCACCAGGCCGCCGCTGGAGGCGTTGTCGGCCACGGTGTCGACGATCGTGATCTTCCAGTCCGCGATGCGAGAGTCGACGATCTCCAGCGCCGGCAGCACGTAGTCCACGGCCGAGATCGCCTCGTGCACGGTGACGCCGGGCCCGGACAGCGGCTTCTTCAGCACGAACGCCACCTCGGGCTCGACCCGCGGCTGCAGGAAGCGAGCCCCGACCGGGATGGGCTCGTGCTCGACGAAGAAGAAGTCGTCGAGGAGGTGGCCGAAGTCGGGCTGCCGCACGCCGAGGAGGTTCTGCATGGCGGCACTGGTGAGCCCGACCTTCATCCCCTTCACGGTGCGACCGGCCTGCACCAGGGCCTCGATCTGGGTCAGCTGGATCTCGTAGGCGTCCTGGATCGTCAGGGCGTCGAACGTCGCGGTCAGGGGTGCGATGGGGGCCCGGCTGGAGTAGGCGTCGAGGAGCAGCTTCGCGGCTCGGGCCCGGGTGTCGTCTGTCGTCATGGTGTCTCTCTGCTCAGGGGAGCTGGGCGGCGATACGGCGCGAGGCCGTGGCCAGCAGGACGCGGAGGCGGTCGAGATCGGCGGCGATCTGCTGGGTCGGGCCGAAGGCCGAGATGCTGGCCACGGCGACCTTCCGCTGCATGACCGGCAGGGCGATCGAGGTCATCGCGTCGAACGACTCACCGTGCGAGACCGCGAAGCCCTGTCGGCGTACGTCGGACAGCGCGCGGCTCCAGGCCGTCTCCGTCCGGATCGTGCGGCGCGCCTGAGGCGGGAAGCCGGCGGTACGGCGCGCCTGGTCGGCAGCGGGGTTGAAGGCGGCGATGACCTTGCCCGAGCTCGTGCAGTGCAGGGGGAAGCGGCGGCCGACGTGCCCCAGGACCTCGCCCCCCTCCCCCGTCTCGATGCGCTCGACGAACACGACGTCCGCCCCGTCGGGGACGCCGAAGTTCACCGAGTAGCCGGTCGCGGCGGCGATCGCCTGCAGGTGGGGCAGGGCGGCGTGGCGGAACGTGTTGCGGGCCTGGGCCAGGTGCCCGAGCTCGTAGATGTGCATGCCCAGCCGGTACTTGCCGCTCTCCGCGTCCTGCTCGACGAACCCGCGGCTGCACAACGTCTGCAGCAGCCGGTGGGCGGTCGACTTGGCGATGCCGAGCCGGCGGGCCACGTCGGAGACACCGAGGTGGCCGTCGATCGCGAAGCACTCCAGCACGTCGAGGGCGGTGCCGACCGAGCGGAGGCCGCCGGCGACCGTGGTGCCGTCGCGCTCGAGGCCCTTGGGCACCGACGCGACGGTCCAGTCGTCGTCCCGCTGCCCCGTGGCGGTACGGCGTCCGGGGTGTGCGTGGGCCACGGTGCTCATCTCTTGATCAGCGGTGACTTGACCCCGCCGGCGGCCTTGTCGGCCTCGTTGAAGAAGTCCTCGCGGTGGATGTCGCGCGGGAAGAGCCGCTTGCCCATCATCGTCCTGAGCGCGGCCTCGACCATCGGCGGCGGGCCGCACAGGTAGCCCGCACATCCCGACAAGGACTCGTAGTCGGCAGCCAGGACGTCGGTCACCGTCCCATAGGCGTACGTCGTGGGGTCCTCACCGGAGGCGGCGACCTCGGCCTCGGTCTCCTCGGAGAGGCACGGACGGTAGGTGAAGCGGTCGGGGTACTCCTTGGCGAGACGGCGGAACTGGTCGACGTCGTAGAGCCAGGCGCGCGAGCGGCCACCGGCGTAGAACGTGAGGCGGCCGCCGTAGGCGTCGGCCTCGAGCGCGTGCAGGATC
>JAHEXO010000628.1 GCA_023252065.1 Nocardioides sp.
GAGCATCCTGGGCTACGGGCCGGGACGCTCCGACGAGATGGTCAACGACTACCTGCGCATCACGCGCCGGGCGCGCGCGGTCGTGGATCGGGTGTTCTGGGAGTGAAGCGAGCAGCGGTGCCGAGGAACGAGGCACGGCGTGGGCGAGCGCAGGTTGAGGGAGCCCACGGCTGAGCTCGCGAAGCCGTGCCGGGCGAGACGAAACCCCGCGGCCGGCCCGCTACCGGCGGTCCTGACCGGCCAGGCGCAGCCTTTTCCCGCCGGTCCCATCGGCGGTGAGTGAGCCACTGTTTCAGGTCGCCGGACGGTGGCAGGCTCACCGCTTCGGCGCGGACCGGGCGATACTCGGGCCATGACCACCGCCGACCGGGCGAGCGCGCTGCGAGCGCTCCACACCGACCCCGCCCTGCTCCGTCTGGTGAACGTCTGGGACGTCGCGAGTGCCCGCGTCGTCGCACAGACCGACGGGACGCAGGCGCTGGCGACCGCGAGCCATGCGATCGCGGCGATGTACGGCTACGAGGACGGGGAGCGGATCCCGCTCGACCTGATGCTCGAGGCCGTCGGCAGGATCGTCGAGGCGGTCGACCTGCCGGTGACCGCCGACCTCGAGGGTGGCTACGGCGACGCGGGCGAGACCTGTCGTCGAGCGATCGGCCTGGGCGTGGTCGGCGCCAACATCGAGGACCGGATGAGGCCGCTATCCGAGGCGGTGGCGTCGGTGGAGGCAGTGGTGCGCGCGGCTGCCGAGGAGGGTGTGCCCGACTTCGTGCTCAACGCCCGGACGGACGCTGTTCTACTCGCCGGCGACCGTGATCCCGCCGAGGCGCTGGCCGACGCGATCGCGCGCGGCCTCGCCTACCTCGGGGCAGGCGCCCCTGTCGTGTTCGTGCCCGGCGCCCTCGTCGAGGACCAGGTCGCGGCCCTCGTAGAGGCGTTCGGTCCGCAGCGGCTCTCGATGCTGCCGGTGCCGGGTGCGCCGTCCCTGGCCCGGCTCGAGGAGCTCGGCGTGGCGCGGGTCAGCTTCGGGCCGTTCCCGCAACGGGTGGCGCTGACCGCACTGCAGGGGATGGTCGAAGGCGTGGTGCGCGGCGAGGGCATCCCCGCCGGCACCCGCGCTCTCACCTGACCACGCTCAGTCGGGCGGGGTGAACTGGCTGAGCGTGAGCTCGGCTCCCTGCGGGTCGCGGATCACTGCCTCCCGCGTCCAGGGCGTGGCGTCGGACGACACGACGGTGGCGCCCAACCGCTCGGCCGTCGAGGCGCTCTCGTCGCGGTCCGCGACGGAGAACCGGACCCGCCACCCGGGAGAGGAGTCGGCACGCGAGAGACCGGCGACCACGTCCGCGAACCCCGGGGGAGCGGCCGCCTGCCGCTCGTGGATGTGGGGGTCGACGGTCGCGGCCATGTGGTCGCCGTACCCGGGCAGCCGGATCATGCCGGCGCCGAGGCCGGGGTCGACCTGCCAACCGAAGACCTCGGCGTAGAACGCCATGGCAGCGTCGGGATCCGGGGTGTGGAGATCGCTGAAGTTCCACGAGCTCGGCACGTTGACGATCTGGGCACCGAGTCGTCGTCCGGCCTGCCACAGCTGGAAGGCGACGCCCTGGGGGTCGGCGCAGGTGGCGGTACGCCCCGCCGGACCGACGTCCTCGGGGCCCCAGACGATGCGGCCCCCGGAGCGGACGACCAGCTGGCCGGTCGCGTCGGCGTCGTCACACGCCACATGGGTGCGCCAGGCCGTCGGCTCGTCGGGGTCCCGCTGCCCGACCGCCGCCACGTCGTGTCCGTCGAGGGTCGCGATCAGATAGCTGCCAGGCGCGTCGGGAGACATCGCCTCGGTGAGCTCCCACCCGAAGAGCTCGCTGTAGAAGCGTGCAGCTGCGGCCGGGTCGGGCTGGGCGGTGTCGACCCAGCTGGGCACGCCCGGTGGGTAGCGACGCTGGTCGGTGATCTGTACGGACATGACACTCCTCTCGGCTCCTCTGCGAGCGTGCCACCGGCCGCCGACACCCAAACCCGGTTGACGCCGGGCACGTCCCGGCTGATTGGGTGCAGGCATGAGCGACGACGAGCAGATGGAGCGCTACCGGGCCGCGGCGAAGGCCTGCGAGACCACCGTCTTCTGGCACGCGCCACGCACGCCGGCCGAGGCCCTGCGCGCCGTCGCCGACGACGCCGAGGCGCTCGGGCTCACCGAGTGGGACGTCTACGCCGAGCGCGGCCCGGTCGCCGAGGTGGAGCGCCAGGTCGCCGAGCTGCTCGGCAAGCCGGCGGCGGCGTTCTTCCCGAGCGGGGTGATGGCCCAGCAGGCCGCGCTGCGCGTCTGGACCGACCGCACGCACTCCAAGCGCGTCGCGATCCCGGACCTGTCCCACCTGCTCAAGCACGAGGACGACGGCCCGCGCCGGCTGCACGGCTTCGAGTTCGAGTTCCTCACCACCGGCCGTGAGACGGCCACCGCCGAGAAGCTGCGCGCGCTCGGTCCGGGCCTCGGGGCGGCCCTCGTCGAGCTGCCGCTGCGCGATGCGGGCT
>JAHEXO010000629.1 GCA_023252065.1 Nocardioides sp.
GCTCGGCTGGCCGCGTGACGTGCTGCCACGCGAGCTGGCCGCCGAGGTCCTGCGCGGAGGTCTCGACGTCGCGCGCCTCGCCGGCTGCCCCGTGGCCGGCGGCCACAGCATCGACGACCCCGAGCCGAAGTACGGCATGGCGGTGACCGGCGTCATCGACCCGAACCGCTTGCTGCGCAACGACGCCGCCGAGGCGGGGCTGCCCCTCAGCCTCACCAAGCCGCTCGGTGTCGGGGTGCTCAACAACCGGCACAAGGCGACGGGCGAGGTCTTCCCCGAGGCGGTGGCGAGCATGGTCGCGCTCAACGACGTGGCGAGCCGGGACGCCCTCGCGCACGGCGTCCGGGCTGCGACCGACGTCACCGGCTTCGGGCTGCTCGGCCACCTCTACAAGATGGCCCGTGCGTCGGGCGTGACCGCCGTCATCGACCCGGCCGCGGTCCCCTACCTCGACGGGGCACGCGCGTCGCTCGCGGCGGGGTTCGTCCCGGGCGGCAGCCAGCGCAACCTCGACTGGGTGCGGCCCCACCTCGAGGCCACCGTCGGTCACGACGAGCTGCTGCTGCTGGCCGACGCACAGACGAGCGGAGGTCTGCTCGTCGCCGGCGAGGTCCCCGGCGGCACGGTCATCGGTGAGCTCGTGCCGCGCCGCGACCATGTCATTCAGGTGCGATGAGCGGGGTCGACGACGTCCTCGCGCGGGCACGCGGCGGCCTTCAGCGTCTCTCGCCCGAGCAGGCGTGGCACGAGGCGGGCACCGGCGCCCTGCTCGTCGACACCCGGACGCCGTCGCAGCGCGCCCGACAGGGTGAGCTGCCGGGCGCACTCGTCATCGACCGCACGGTCCTCGAGTGGCGGCTCGACCCCACGAGCCCTGCTCGGATCCCGGAGGCACAGGGTGCCGACGTCCGCGTCATCGTGATCTGCCGCCAGGGCTACAGCAGCTCGCTCGCCGCCGCCTCGCTCCGCGAGGTCGGGCTGGCCAGGGCCACCGACGTCATCGGCGGGGTCGAGGCCTGGCTCGCGGCAGGGTTGCCCCTGTCGCGCGAGCCGGCCGACGTGCGGGAGTGACCGCCACCGTCAACGGCGGGTCGCGTCGATTCCCTGCGGGGTCTCGACTGCTGCGGGCTCGTGCCGCGGCTTCTTGATCACGAGCGGCAGGACGAGTGCGACGAGCGTGATGACGCCGATGACGGTGAAGCCGAGGGTGTAGGCCTTGTCGCTGCCGATGAGCGAGGCGATGAGGAGCGGACCGACGACGCCGCCGATGCTCCAGCCGATGAGCATGAGGCCGTAGATCGCCCCGACGTTCTTGACCCCGAAGAACGTGCCGGCGGTGGACGGCATCGTGCCGAACGCTCCGCCGTAGCAGAGGTAGACGAGGGCGGCGAGCACCGCGAAGAGCGCCGTGCTGCTCGCGTGAGGGATGAGCAGGAGGCAGACGCCCTGGATGCCGAGGATGCCGAGGAAGGCCGGCATCTTGCCGATCTTGTCGGAGATCCAGCCCCAGAAGATGCGGCCCGCACCGTTGAAGAGGCCGAGCACCCCGACGAGTGCCGCGGCCGCGGCAGTCGAGTAGCCGGCCACGTCGGTGGCGGTGCCCGCTGCGACGGCGATGAGCGAGATGCCCGCCGTGACGCTCATGGTCAGGATCCCGGTCAGCAGGTACCACTGCTTCGTGTGCATCGCCTCGCTCGGGGTGAAGTCGCGCGAGACCGTCCCGCTCTCGACGCTGGATGCGTCCTTGGTGGTCGCGCCCGTCACGTCGGGCACGACTGCCGGGTTGCGGAAGACGGAGGTGCAGACGAGCAGGATGACGAGGTAGCCGATCCCGAGCCACAGGAACGCCTTGGTCGGCACGCTCGGCGACTGGTTGATGAGGGCCTGTCCCACGGGTGCCGTGACGACGGCGCCGAAGCCGAAGCCCGCCACTGCGAGCCCGGTGATGAGTCCGGGCTTGTCGGGAAACCACTTCTGCAACATGGCGATCGGCACGATGTAGACCATGCCGAGCCCGAACCCGCCGATGACGCCGTAGCCGAGCACGAGGAGCCAGAACGAGTCGGGTGACTGGGCGAAGGACGCGAGGATGACACCGACGGCGTAGATGACGCCACCCGTCATGGCCACCACCCGTGGGCCGCGGGCGTCCTGGAGCCGGCCGCCCACGTAGCTGCCGATGAAGATCATCCCGATGACGACGCTGAAGGGCACGGCGGCCTTGGACTTCGACCAGCCGAAGGCGGCGTCGCTCTGCAGCGCCTTGGCGAAGACGCTCCACGCGTAGACGGAGCCGATGGCGAGCTGCACGAGGACCGCACACACGAGGATGACCCAGCGGTTCGCACCCCCGCTCGTGGTCCCGGGTTCGACGACTGTCCTGCTCACGGCATTCCCCTTCCGATGGGTCGGCGACGCATCGTTGCGTCGCCGGCGTACGACTAGCGCGCGGTCGTGATCGAGTCGTCGACCACACCGGCGGCGCGGCGCTTCTCGAGCCGCTCGCGTTGTGGCTCGACGGTGTACTTCGGGTC
>JAHEXO010000630.1 GCA_023252065.1 Nocardioides sp.
GGGTGCCGGCCGACCGCCTCCCGACCCACGGCGGCACGGCCACCTCGGTCGTCGTCACGGTCGACGCGGAGGCGCTCCGCCGCGGGATCGGCGTCGCGGGCCTGTCCACCGGCGGCACCATGACCGTCTCCGAGGTACGACGCCTCGCCTGCATCGCCCACATCCTGCCCGCGGTCCTCGGTGGCGCGAGCGAGGTCCTCGACCTCGGGCGCTCCCGCCGGCTGTTCTCACCCGCGCAGCGCAGGGCCTTGGCGATCCGTGACCGACGCTGCCGGGCGGAGGACTGCGAGATCCCCGCCGCATGGTGCGAGGCCCACCATGCCGCCGATCTCTGGAGCAGGCACGGTCGGACCGACTTGAAGGACGGCCTGCTGCTCTGTTCCTTCCACCATCACCGCGCCCACGACGCCGCGTGGGTCGGCTCCCGCCTCCCCCACGGTGACCTCCGATATCGCCGGCGGACGTGAGGGAGCGCGGCTGTGCGAGCGGAGCAGCTCCTCTCGGTGGTCGTGGCTAGCGCCGAAAGCGGGGGAGGTCGGATGGAGGAGCGCTGCCCAGCGTGGCTTCACCTGCCCGGAGACCACCGGTGGTTCGGGCTCCGACTGCCACGGCACGCTCGCCGAGTGGAAGACCGCCGTCCCGACCGCCGAGGTGTACGCCGTGGGCTTCTCGCTCGGCTCCGGCATCCAGGGTGACGGTGTCATCCACGACCTCCAGGTCGGCGACACCGACTACCAGTTCACCGACGAGGCCCCGACCCCGGACGTGACCATCGTGCCGGTCACCGGCACCGTCGGCGCGACCCGGACGGACTTCCGCGACGCGACTCAGCTGCGGATGCACTTCGCCACCGACGCTCTGGGTGTCAACGAGAAGCAGGGCGCGAAGCTGACCTTCAAGGTCACCGACAACGGCCACGGGATCTATCGGGCCACGATGAACGCCGACGCTGACGCGACGGTCAAGTTCCGCTTCGCCCGGGGCACGGGCAAGCACAAGGTGCAGATCCTGAAGAACGGCAAGGTCGTCCAGACCTTCATCCTCCACATGGGTCGCTGACCTCGGTCAGCACCGCTGCATGAATCAGCAGTAAGAACGCGCGAACGCGTCGGGTCCGCCAGGGAAGCCTCCTGGCGGACCCGATCTGCGTCTGAGATCAGCGGTCCCTCGTGGCCAGCAGGCAGAACTCGTTGCCGTCGGGGTCGGCCATCGCGGCCGCGTCCGCCTCGCACGCGCCGCCGTCGAGGCGGCGGGCGCCGAGGGAGACCAGACGCTCGGCCTCGGCGCCCTGGTCGCCGTCCGGGGGTGGGGCGAGGTCGAAGTGCAGGCGGTTCTTCCCCGTCTTCGGGGCGACGGGCGGGCCGCCCCACGCGATCTTGGGCCCGCCGTACGGCGCGCGGACGGCCGTCTCCTGGTCCTGGTTCCACACCAGCGGCCACCCCAGGGCATTGCTCCAGAAGTACCCGACCTCCTGCGTCCCGTCGGAGGACAGCGCTCCGATGAACCCGCACTCGGCCAGGAAGCCGTTGCCGGGCTCGATGACGCAGAACTCGTTGCCCTCCGGGTCCGCGAGGACCACGTGCTTCTCCGTCGGCAGCTGACCGATATCGAGGTGCCGGCCGCCCAGCGAGAGTGCCCTCGCCACGGTCTGCGCCTGCTCCTCCTGGGACTGGCTGGTCAGGTCGAAGTGCATCTGGTTCGGCCCGGTCTTCGGTGCCTCGGTCGGCAGGAAACGCAGGGCGAACCCGGTGTCGTCGTTCGGCCGGAGCGTCCTGTCGTCGGTGAGCTCCCAGCCGAGGACGCCGGCCCAGTAGCGGGCCAGGCGCAGCGGGTCGTGCGCGTCGAAGCCGAGGGTCACCAGGTCTGCACTCACCCGGACGACGCTAGGCGGCGCCTGGATCGGCGGGCAACGCCAATATCGGCCGACCAGGGTCCCATCACGGCCCATCGCAGCGAAGGAAAAGGCGCCCGGTGGCTGCGTAAGCCACCGGAGCGCCTCCTACGTCGTCGCCAGGGTCAGACTCCCGTTTCGACGGACTCCGTACAAACTAATCGGCCCGGGGTGAGAAAATCGATGACCCGGACCCCTAGATCTTGCGATCCATCTCGCGTATAAGCAGGGCACGTTCCACCGTGCTCCTGCTTCAGTCGGACAGCGGCGCCGGACTCATGCTCCGGGCCAGCCGTCGCCCGACACCGACTGGAACCGCCGAGCCTTTGTCCGAACCTCAGCCCGCGGGCCTCCTGCCCGGATAAAATCGATGGGTGCCCTCACAGGGTGCGCACCGCCTCCCCGCGCGTCCACCCTGGAGACGTCATGGTCCACCCGCTCCGCCGGCGTCCCCTCGTCCTCGTCCTCACCGTCGTGGTGGCCATGGCTGCCCTGGCCGGCCCCGCGCGCGCCAGCAGCTGGCCCGCGAAGCCGACGAGCCTGCGGGTCGTGGACCTCACCCACACCTCGCTGATGGTCAGTGCTGCCCGCTCCACCCATGCGACGAGCTACCGTCTGTGGGCATCGCCGATCAGGTCCGAC
>JAHEXO010000631.1 GCA_023252065.1 Nocardioides sp.
CCTGGTGGTCGTGGTCGAGGAGCGCCCAGGAGTGGGTCTGCCGTGCCGCGTCCCATTGCGTCGGCATGGATCGCGCCGGGCGGAGCACCGTCCAGGCGGCCGCCGGGTCGACCGAGTCGCTGAGGCTGCGTGGCTGCGCCGGCGCCAGCCCGGCCCACGAGTCGACGACGGGCAGGAGGGTCATCAGGTCGTCGCTGTCGAGGGCTGTCACGGCCGCCGAGGTCGACTCCACGCCGGACAGACGGCCGTCTGGACTGAGCTGAGCATGGGTCAGCAGCACCCGGCGACCCGCCGACGTGGCGGGCGTGGCCAGCCCGGTCCAGGGCGCGGCCTGCTGCCACCGGGCGCGCGGCTCGAACCCGACGAGGGTCTCGGGCCGGGTGTCGGTCCAGGTGACCACCCGGCGGCGAGAGGCACACCAGAAGACGCAGGTCAGGCCGTGGTAGCCGGAGCCGGTACGCCACGGCCGGCCACCGAGGCCGACGAGGTCGAGCGAGCGCACCGCGTCGTAGGTCGTGCGGGCGCGGCCGACCAGGGTGGTCGGCTCCGGGCCGGCCGCGGACGCGGACTCCAGGGCCGCGACCAGGGCGTGGCCCAGGGCCAGGTCGTCGAGCAGCCTGACGTCGTCGGCCAGAGCGGAGCGTGCCAGCAGGAGGTCTATCTGGTCGGCCAGCCGCCGGAGATGCAGCGCGAGCCGGTGGTACTCCAGGCCTTGTGCCCAGGTCGCGGACGTGACCACCCGGTCGTGGATGGCGGGGGAGAGGTGCGAGACCCCCACCGCGACCGTGTCGCGCAGGAGAGCCGCGACGGTTGCCCGCAGGCGGGTGCGCGACTCGGCTCGGGACAGCGCGCTCTCGGTCTCGGGAGCACCCGATCGTCGCGGCGCGGGTGGGGGTGGGTGCGAGAGGCCGTGGGCACGCTGGTACGCCAGGACCGCAGCGACCCGGTAGCGCTCGACCTTCGGCACCTGCTGGTCGAGCACGAGTGCCTCGAGCCCTCCACCGAGGTAGCGGACGGTGAGGGCGGGCTGGTCGAAGGCCACGGCCAGGTAGGCGTCACGCCGGATCACAGGTGGGGTGTCGGTGTCGTCGAGGAACTGGTGGGCCCATCGGTAGCCGGGCAGCCCGGCGTGGGAGGTGAGCGTGCTCGGGTCGAGAGCCATCAGCTCGTCGTGCAGGTCGTCGACGGTGGACGTCGGGACGGACGGGCCCACTGCTGGCGCTCGGGGTGCGGCGTCCGGGCCGGGCTCCGGTGCACCGAGGATGGCGTCGGTGGAGGCCAGCCACAGACCCGCGGTGATGACGTGCTGACAGATCACGGTGCTGGCGCAGGAGCACGTCGCCTCCGCCGGCCCAGTGGGCCCGAACCGGACCACGCGCTCACCCACCTGGACCTCGACCTGGTCGGCGGTCTCCGTGCCGAGTGACACCGGCAGGGTCTCGAGGTCCTTGCGGGCGCGGCGCAGCAGGCCACGGTTGGCCAGCGCGATCCAGGCGTCGTCGTCCCACCGGCTGAGCAGGGCGGCGAGGTCGCTGCGCAGGCTCATCGTGCCGTCGCCTCAGCCAGCCACTCGGCCAGGCCGGCCGGGGTGAGCGCCGCGATCGACATGCCGGTGTCGGCGAGGCGCTGCGCCATCTGTTTGTCGTAGTAGGGGTGTGCCGACCCGTCCAGCGAGGCCAGCCCGATCGTGGTGACCCGCGCCTCCACCAGGCGGCGTACGGCGGCGACGAGCTCCGAGGGCGGGCCGCCCTCGCAGAAGTCGGTGACCAGGACGACGACTGATCGGGCCGGGTTGTCGATCAGCTGGCCGGCGTAGGCGACGGCTTGCGCGATGTCGGTGCCACCGCCGAGCTGCACCGACATCAGCAGCTCGACGGGGTCGTCGGCGACGTCGCTGAGGTCGACCACGCTGGTGTCGAAGACGACCAGTCGCAACCGGTAGGTCGGGATGCCGGCCAGGATGCCCGCCATCACCGCACTGTGGATCACCGAGCCGACCATCGACCCGCTCTGGTCGACCAGCAGGACGACCTCCCAAGGGATTCGGCGGGTGTTGCGCTGGAAGAAGAGCGGCCGCTCGACCACGAGGCGTCGCTCGTCCGCGTCCCAGTGCCGGAGGTTGGCCCGCACGGTGCCCTTGGCGTCGAAGTTCGAGGCTACTGACAGCGGACTGTGCCGGTGCTGGCTGAGCCGTCCGGTGAATGCCTGCCGTACTTCCGTCTCGAGACGGCGCCGTAGGTCGTCGACGACGGTCTGGATGATGCGGCGCACCTCGGCCAGCACGGCCGGGTGCAGCTGGGACTTGAGCGAGAGCAACGTCTTGAGCAGCTGCTCGCTGGGCTCGATCGTGGCCAGGATCTCGGGGTCGGTCACCAGCTCGGTCAACCCGTATCGGTCGAGGGCATGCCTCTGGATCGTCTCGACTGTCTCCTCCGGGAACAGCTCGCGCACCTCGCCCAGCCAGTCGACGACCGAGGGGGCCGACGGGTCGAGGGAGCCGGGCTGGAGCTCCGGCCTACCGGTGCCGCCACC
>JAHEXO010000086.1 GCA_023252065.1 Nocardioides sp.
GTCGCGGTCGCGGCGACCACCGAGCGGGCCTACGTGCGCGCCGCCGAGCTGGCCCGCGACGGGATCGAGGCCCTCGGCGTGGTGGCCGACCTGACCGACGAGTGGGCCGTCGAGGCGGCCGTGGCCGAGGTGAGTGCCGGGCTCGGGCCGGTCACGGTGCTGGTCAACAACGCCGGCATGACCAGCCTGGCCCGGCCGGTGCTGGGCAGCCCGCAGGGCGACGAGGGGGGCGCGCAGCCGGGCGGCGGGGAGTCCGGCACGGTCCTGGGCCTCGACCCGGCCGGGTGGCGGCAGTCGCTCTCGCGCAACCTCGACACCGCCTACCTGGTCACCCGTTCGGTGCTGCCCGCCATGGTGGCGGCGCAGTGGGGCCGGGTGGTGATGGTCTCGTCGGTGAGCGGCCCCGCGATGGCGATGCGCGGCGAGGCGGGCTACGCCGCCGCGAAGGCCGGGATGGTCGGGCTCGCCCGCGCAGTGGCGGTCGACCACGCCGCCGACGGGGTCACCTGCAACGCCGTGGCACCCGGCTGGATCGCCACGGCCAGCCAGACCGACCACGAGAGCGCCGAGGGGCTGACCACTCCCGTCGGCCGCAGCGGCACGCCCGACGAGATCGCCTCCGCCGTCGGCTGGTTGTGCACGCCGGGGGCGGCGTACACGACCGGCCAGCTGCTCGTCGTCGACGGCGGCAACGCCGTCGCTGAGGAGCGGGCCCACTGACACGGGGCCCGCTCCGAGATCGGCTACCGCAGGTCGAGGTGCTCGATCCCCAGGTAGGTACGGGCGGCCGGGCTGACCGGGTCGGCAGCGAAGTGTCGCTGCAGGGCGCGGTTCCGCAGGGCGTTGTCGAGGCCGGCCATGATCATCGACTGGTCGAGCACCAGGATCCGGTGGCCGACCGAGCCGGTAGTCGGGTTCACCGCGTCGAAGAACCCGCGCGAGCCGTAGACGTCGGGGTAGAGCGACCTCAGCCGCATGATGTTGGCGTACGCCGCTCGCGGGGCCACGTCCAGCGCCAGGAACGACGCGTGCGGCGTGACCGTGGTCTCCTGCGCGCAGCTCCAGCACTGGGAGAGCCCCAGGTTGGGGTCGGTGGCCGTGGCGCCCGCGCCGTGGTAGGGGAACTGCAGACCTTCGACGCCGAACACGCCGTAGTCACCGGAGTCGTCGGCCGTGCTCGAGGGTGACATCCCCCAGACCGGGAAGCCGAGCTGCTCGGTCGCGTACCTCCGCTGCACCCGGACCGTCCGCCGGTCGGCGAGCCCGAAGCTCTCGCGCCCCCACGACGTCTCGGGCACGACCTCGTCGGCCATCAGGCCCTCGAACATGCCGCCGCCGAAAGTCGGGATGAACGTCAGGTCGGTGCCGGGGTAGGTGTAGGCGCCCTCCCAGACGTCGAAGACCTTCCCGGACTGCGGGTCGGCGATCTTCTGCCACGACCCGTCCATCGGCCACTGGCCCTGCCAGGAGAAGTCGGGGTCGTCCGCACAGTCGGCGTAGGGCGCCGGCGGCGGCAGCTCGCGCCACGAGCGCCACCACACGTTGCCCGGCATCTCGTGCCGCCCGAGGCCGAGGTACGCCGAGATGCGGGGGTCGGAGTAGAGGGCGCCGTTGTGGTAGTAGTGCGTCCAGTTGTCACCCACGTCGGGGGGGTTGCCGGCGTAGTAGCCGCCGTACATCTGACCGGTCGGCTGGTTGCCCTGGATGGCGCGGTTGACGTTGCAGTGCGTCTCGGCGCGGTCGTCGTAGAAGATCGCGAAGTCCATCTTCGACAGCAGCGCCGCGGCCTGCCTCCGCACACCGGGGAGCGCCTGCTGGGCGACCACCAGCCCCGAGGCGTACCAGCCGTTGTCGACGTTGGAGACGAACGAGCAGTTGTCGAACGTGCCACCCGTGGTCGCGCACTCCCCCGCGCCGGGGTTCTGCAGCACGTGCCCGTTGCCGGTGTCGTACCACTGGTAGAGGAAGCCCTTGAACGCCGGCAGCGTCGCCACCTCGCTCAGGGTCTCCCTGGCCAGCTCGGTGGCCCGGCCCCGGCTGACCAGGCCCAGGTCGGAGGCGGAGACCAGCGACCAGAGGTAGACGCCGATGTTGGCCGACGACGTGTAGGCACCTCGGCTGGTCGGGGTGCGCGAGCCCCCGGCGTAGGTCAGGTTGTCGAGCGGCAGATGGGTCGTGGGGTCGACGTCGTCAGCGAAGAACCGCCAGGAGTGCCGCGCGACCGACATCAGGTGTCTGCGCTGGCCGGCGGTCAGCCCGCGGTACGGCGCGATGCCCGGGTCGGCGGACGGCTGCAGAGCCTGCGCGGCCGAAGTGGCGATGGTGCTGCCGTGGGCCGCGGGCGGCAGTGCGAGCAGGGCTGCGGCGGTGAGTGTGGCTGCCCCTCCGAGGGTCAACCGTCGAGAGAGCTCCATCAGGGACGACCTTTCCGAGATGACCCGACCGGAGGCCGAGCCAGATGGTCCTCGGCCACGCTGCCAGCGCCCCCCGGCGACTGTCACCACCTACCGGGGTGAGGGACCCGGCTGGCGGGCCTCAGGCCCGCCGGCCCGCTGCAGGTAGTCGAACGCGCGCAGCACCAGGGCGTCAGTCGCCGGCCCCGACGGGCGGGTCGCAGCCGCGAGCGGCGTGGCGTCGGGCAGTGACACCCCGGCTGCCCGCGCGGCGGCTGTGCACACGTCGAGGGCGACGCGGACCGCCCCCGGCTCGAGGGTGAAGATCACCTCGAAGCGGCGGCCCGGGTCGTCGTCGGGGACCTCCCACGCGGTCAGCACCACCGAGAAGTCCGCGGAGCACACCACGACCGCCCACTCGCGGAGCAGCGGCGAGGCGGGGTCGAGGGCGACCATGACCGGCTCCCCCGCAGCGTCGGAGGTCGCGAAGTCGGCGAACACCACGCACTGCTCCGAGGTGCGCGCCAGTTCCTGCCAGCGCGGTGAGGAGCGCCGGTAGAACTCCTCGCGCTGGAACGCCCCGAAGACCAGCGGCCGCACGGCTCGCGCGAGCGCCTCGTCCTCGATCGCCCGCGAGATCGCCGTCAGCACCTCGCGGCCCATCAGCCGGCTGCCGAGGTGTGGCTGCGCGCGCCGCAGCTCGCCGTACACCGACAACGAGCGCGCGTCGGCGGGCTCCTCCTGGACCCTCGCAATGGCCTGGGCGAGCCGCGAGCCGGACTCCTTGAGGCTGAGCACCCGGCCGATCCGGTCGACGTCGCGCGGGTCGTAGCGGCGACGACCAGAGGAGGTGCGGACCGGCTCGGGGAAGCCGAACCGGGTCTCCCAGGCGCGGATCAGCTGGGGCGTCAGTCCCGTACGACGTGCGAGCTCACCGATCCCGAGGGTCGCCTCGCCGGCCGTCGGCTCGGATCGGCGCGCGCTCACGCGCCGGACCTTAGCGCGTGTCCGACGCCCCTCGGCGCGCCCCGGCGAGCGGAGCGGGGTCCCCCACTCGGCATCGCGGCTCTGTCAGGATCTCGCGCAGTCACGCGAGAAAGGTGGATCTCCCCATGCACCCCATGCCTCGACGTATCGCTGCCGAGTTCCTCGGCACGTTCTGGCTGGTCTTCGGCGGTTGCGGCGCCGCCGTCATCGCCGGTCACGAGATCGGCTTCTACGGTGTCGCCCTGGCCTTCGGCCTGACCGTGCTCACCATGGCCTACGCGGTCGGTCACATCTCGGGCGGCCACTTCAACCCCGCGATCTCCATCGGTCTGGCCATGGGCAAGCGCTTCGACTGGAAGGACGTGCCGACCTACGTCGTCACGCAGGTCGTCGCCGCCGTCGTCGCCGCCTTCAGCCTCTGGGTGATCGCGCACGGCACGTCGGGCTTCGACTCGACCGACACCGGGTTCGCGACCAACGGCTACGGCAGCCGGTCGCCGGAGCACTACGCCTGGTGGGCCGTGCTCCTCGCCGAGGTGCTGCTGACCGCGTTCTTCGTCCTGGTGATCATGGGCGTGACCGACACCCGGGCCCCCAAGGGCTTCGCACCGATCGCCATCGGCCTCGTGCTGACCCTGATCCACCTGGTCTGCATCCCCATCGACAACACGTCGGTCAACCCGGCGCGCTCGATCGGCCCGGCCCTGTTCGCCGGGGGCGATGCCATCGTCCAGCTGTGGCTGTTCATCCTGGCCCCGATCGCCGGCGCCCTCATCGCCGGCGCGGTGTACGCGATGCTGCTCGGCAGTGGCGAGGAAGCCGCGCCGCTCGAGGTCGCCACCGAGGGCTGACCGCGCTGCGGCCCTGTCTGCAGCGGGGCCGCACCGCCGACCGACCACGGCCCCCGTGGCCCGGTCAGTCGCGGTGCGACCCACCGTGGCCACCCCGCAGGGGTACTGCCTCGGTGTCGCGGAGCTGGTGGTCGTCGAACTCGTGCCCGTCTACCGGGTGCCCGAGCCCCGCCTCCAGCTCCTGCGAGTGCTCGGCGTGCCGTCGCGCGGCCGCCAGGTCCTCGGCCGTGGTGGGCGCGAGCTCCACGGCCGACCAGGCCTGGGACAGCCGGGCCCGCGCCCGGCGCCGCCGTAGGTGCGGTGCGGCCACGCCGTCGTCCTCCTCCACCGGCTCCTCGGCGACCTCGTCGACCTGACGGGTGCTGAGCGTGTAGGCCCGGGCGTCGCCGATCGGGAGGTGCCGCTCGGTGTAGGCGCCGTCGGGAGACCGCATGATGATGCCGGTCTCGTAGCCGTGCAGCAGCCGGTCGCGGTCGGCCCGCTGGAGCCCGACGCACCACCGACGCACCGCCACGAACACCAGCGGCGGCACCACGAACACGGCCGTGCGCAGGAAGTAGGTGATGGAGTTCAGGCTCATGTGCAGGTGGGTGGCCAGGATGTCGTTGCCGCCGGCGGCCCAGAACAGGCCGTAGACCGCCATCAGGGCGGCCAGGAACGCCGTCCGGGTCGGGGCGTCGCGCGGCCGCTGCAGGAGGTGGTGCTCCTCCTTGTCACCGGTGATCCACGACTCGACGAACGGCAGCAGCAGGACGACGGAGAACAGAAGCACCGGCAGGACCTGGATCGGGATCAGCACGTTCCAGGAGATCGGGTGGCCGAAGACGTTGCTCTCCCAGTTGGGCATGATCCGCAGCGCGCCGTCGGGCCAGCCCATGTACCAGTCGGGCTGCGAGCCGGCGGTGACCTTGGTCGGGTCGTAGGGGCCGAACTTCCAGACCGGGTTGATCGAGAGCAGGCCGCCCATCAGCGCGGTGACCCCGAAGACCATGAAGAAGAAGCCGCCGGCCTTGGCGGCGTACACCGGGAGCATCGGGTAGCCGACGACGTTCTGCTCGGTCCGGCCGGGCCCGGGCCACTGGGTGTGCTTGTGGAAGACCAGCAGCAGCATGTGGGCGCCGATCAGAGCCAGCAGCAGGCCGGGAATCAGCAGCACGTGCACGGTGTAGAGGCGCGGGATGATCGAGTCCCCCGGGAACTCGCCGCCGAAGAGGAAGAAGTCCAGGTAGGTGCCGACCACCGGCGTGGCCTTGAGGAAGCCGTCGGCCGCCTTCAGCCCGGTGCCGGAGAGCAGGTCGTCGGGCAGGGAGTAGCCGGTGAAGCCCTCGATCGTCCCGAGCAGCAGCAGGACGCTGCCGATCACCCAGTTCAGCTCGCGCGGCTTGCGGAACGCGCCGGTGAAGGCGACCCGCATCAGGTGGACCATCATCGCGGCAATGAAGAGCATCGCCGCCCAGTGGTGCATCTGCCGGACCAGCAGTCCGCCGCGCACGTCCAGGGAGAGGTGCAGCGTCGAGGCGTAGGCATCCGACATCGGGACGCCGCGCAGCTGGGCGTAGGTCCCCTGGTACGTCGACTCCGACATGCTGGGCACGAACCACAGGGTCAGGAAGACGCCGGTCAGCAGCAGCACCACGAACGACCACAGCGCGATCTCGCCGAGCATGAACGACCAGTGGTCGGGGAAGACCTTGCGCAGGTTCTTGCGCATGACCGTGGCCAGGCCGAGCCGGTCGTCGAACCAGCCCGCCACGGCTCCGGCCCGGCTCGGAGACGAGGGGCTCGCGGCCCGGTCGCGGTTGCTGGGGGCCACCCTGCTCAGGTCCGTGCTCACGCGGCCTCCCTGTCCCCAATCTCAACAACTCGCGACTGATATCTCTACAGTAAGTCGAACTTCGGGTCAGGGCAACGGCACCCGCCCCTCCACGGGAGTCCGGAAGGGATCGACGACCCCACCCTGGACATGGCCGGCGCCACCCGCGCCTGCGAGCCGAGGCCCTCTATCTCGCCGCGGCGGACCTGGGACAGGGCGCCACCGACGCAGACCCGCATTCCTGCGGCGCCGCCCTGGCCGCCTGTCGCCGGCAGCACGCCCGCGTGGCCGCGTGGCTCGCCGACCGTTCCAGGGCCGAGGCGGCCGGGCTCGGTATCTGACGCTGGGGCGTGAACGTCGGCGCGGGGTCACTCGACGCCATAGGTCACTCGACGCCGGCCAGCCGCCGATCCAGCACCTCGGCGAAGAGGTTGTCCCACTCCTCACCCACCGTGTCGATCTGGAACGACCTCGCGCGGGCGTAGGAGGCGGCCCCCATGCAGCCACGTCGTTCGCTGTCGGCGATCAGCTCCGCCAGGGCGCGGGAGTAGCCCGCAACGTCGTGGTCGTCGACCAGCCTGCCGTTCACGCCGTCCTCGATGATCTCGGCCGGACCGCGGGGGCAGTCGAAGGCGACCAGCGGCAGCCCGTGGGTCATCGCCTCCAGGAGCACCATCGGGAACCCCTCGACCCGCGACGACATGGCGTAGAGGCCGGCGCCGATCAGGGCCGTCTCGATGTCGGCCGTGTGGCCGGGGAGCCTGACGCTGTCGGCGAGCCCGAGCCGATGGACCTGCTGCTCCAGGTCTGCGCGGCACTCCCCCTCGCCGTAGATGTGGAGCTGCCAGTCCTGGAAGCGGCCGGCTACGGGGCCCCAGGCCTCGATCAGCCGGTCGAACCCCTTGCGGCCCGTGAGCCGGCCGGCGCTGACCACGATCTTGTCGGTCAGCGGCGCCCGCGCACCCAGGGGGAACGGCGACGCGTTGGGAATCTGCTCGATCAGGGTCCCGGGGTAGCGGCGCTCGTAGTCGCGCCGGTCGGCCCTGGTCAGGGTCACGAACGCGTCGACGGTGGGCACCGCCTGGTCGAGCATCGCGGTGATGGTGGGGTTGCGCATGCGGAGCTCGTAGTTGAGGTGGTCCTGGGCGATGTGCAGCACGCGATCGGGCGCCCACCGGGCCGCCGCGAGATGCAGCATCGGCCTGGTCGTGACGAGCACGCCGGGAGCGAGCGTGGACAGCTCGCGACGCAACAGCAGGTCGGTGTACGCCGAGATGCCCTGCTCCGGCTCGAGGGCGGACGGCATCCGGTCGAGGCGGCGCCGACGCGGGCGGGCCCACGGGTCGTGCCGGGGTCGTCCTCGGTGCCTCCTGCTACGGCGGTTGTCGGCCATCCAGGTCACCGTGACCCGCGGGTCGATGGGGTACGGCGGGTCGTCGGCGTTGCGGAGCAGGCTGTGCAGGTGCACCTCGTGGGTCTCGGCGAGGTGCCCGGCCAGTCGGGTGACGGTCCGGGCGACACCGCCGTACCCGGTCGCGTCGTACATCAGGAAGTGGACCCGGTCCGTGGTGGGATCGGCGCCCCCGACCTCCGCCCACACCAGAGTCGAGCCGGCCTCAGGCACCG
>JAHEXO010000632.1 GCA_023252065.1 Nocardioides sp.
CAACGACCCGAACGGGCCGAACTGGGGCACGATGATCCAGCAGAACCAGGGCTCTCTCGCCACCCAGCCGTGGGGTGCGCTGCTGCCCATCCTGGCGATCGCCCTGCTCACCATGGGCACCGGTCTGATCGGCGACGGGATCGCGCGCACGGCGGCCGGCATCGACCGTGAGCGGGGTGACGAGTGACCACCGACCAGCTCTCCGAGCAGCACAGCGCGGGCGCCGGGTCCGGCCCGGCGGTCACGGTCCGCGACCTCGAGATCTGCACCACCAACGGCACCGTGGTCGTCCATGGCATCTCCTTCGAGATCGCTCCCGGCGAGGTGCTCGGGGTCGTGGGGGAGTCCGGCTCCGGCAAGACCACCGTGGGGCTCTCCTTGCTCGGTCACGCCCGCCGCGGGCTGCAGATCACCGGCGGCACGATCCTGCTCGGCGAGCAGGACATCCGGGCCATGGGCGACGCGGAGCTGCGTCGCCTGCGCGGATCCCTGGTCTCCTACGTGCCGCAGGACCCTGCGTCCTCGCTGAATCCCGCCCTCCGGATCGGCACCCAGCTCCGCGAGGTCCTCGAGGCGCACGGCCAGACCGACGGCACGAAGAACGCCGCGCGCATCGCGGAGATGATGCGCGAGGTCGCGCTGCCCGACGAGCCGGAGTACCTCAAGCGCTACCCCCACCAGCTGTCGGGAGGGCAGCAGCAGCGGGTCGGCCTGGCGATGGCGTTCGCCAACCGGCCCCGCCTGATCGTCCTCGACGAGCCGACCACCGGCCTCGACGTGACGACCCAGTCGACGGTGCTGGCCACCGTGCGTGATCTCGCCGCTGCGCACGGGGTGGCCGCGCTCTACGTCACCCACGACCTCGCCGTGGTGGCCGCCGTGGCGACCCGGGTCGCGGTGATGTACGCCGGCCGCATCGTCGAGCTCGGCCCCGCCGACAAGCTCTTCGAGTCCTCCGGGCACCCCTACACCCGACGACTCGTCGGCGCCATCCCGCGCCTGGCCGGTGGCCGCAGCCTGGTCGGCATCCCCGGGCACGCGCCGTCCCCGGGCAAGCAGCCGCCCGGGTGCGCGTTCGCGCCACGCTGCGCCGTCCGCGTCGACGAGTGTGACGCCAGGGTCCCCGACATGCTCGAGCTCGCCCCGGACCACCAGTCCCGGTGCATCAAGGCGCCCGAGGTGGTCGGCTACCAGCAGGCGGAGTACGGCGAGCCGGTCGAGCTCCCGCCCTCGGAGACCGAGGCGCCGGTCCTCAGCCTTGAGAACGTCGTGGGCTTCTACGGCGAGACCGAGGTGCTGCACTCGATCAACCTGACCCTCGAGCAGGGTGAGGTCCTGGCCGTGGTCGGGGAGTCCGGCTCGGGCAAGACGACGACAGCGCGGTCGATCGCGGGCCTCCACCACGACTGGACCGGCAGCATCAAGCTCGGGGACGTCGAGCTCGAGAAGACCGCCCGGGCGCGCCCGATCGACGTCCGCCGCCAGATCCAGTACATCTTCCAGAACCCCTACGGTTCGTTGAACCCGCGCAAGACGATCGGCGAGACGGTCGGCCAACCCCTCAGCGTGTTCGGCATCGCGTCGGGTCGTGAGGAGGACACCCTCGTTGCCGAGATGCTCGAGCAGGTCTCGCTGTCCGCGAGCTACGCGCGGCGCTACCCCGACCAGTGCTCGGGCGGTGAGCGGCAGCGCGTCGCGATCGCCCGGGCGCTGATCTCGAAGCCGTCCATCCTGATCTGCGACGAGATCACCTCGGCCCTCGACGTCAGCGTGCAGGCGGCGATCGTCGAGCTGCTCGGTCAGCTGCAGCGCGACCTCGGCCTGTCGATGGTGTTCGTGACCCACAACCTGCCCCTCGTGCGCTCCATCGCGCAGAAGGTGGCCGTCCTCGCGGAGGGCAACATCGTCGAGTACGGCGAGACCGCGGAGATCCTGGCCAACCCGCAGCAGGAGTACACGCGGCACCTGATCTCCGACACCCCGTCGCTCGAGACAGCTGTCAGCGAGGCTCAGGAGAACGTGGAGCAGGCCGACCGAGAGCCCGCCGAGTGACCGCTTCCGACCGTCCCGACATCCTGGTGGTGATCGCGGACCAGCTGACGACGTCCGCCATGCCCTTCCACGGCAACGCAGTGACGCAGGCCCCGGCGATGTCCGGGCTGGCCGAGACGGGCGTCGTCTTCGACAACGCCTACACGCCCAGCCCGCTGTGCACGCCGGCGAGGGCGTCGCTCATGACCGGGCGGCTCCCGTCCCGCACACATGCCTACGACAACGCCGCCGGCTTCTCCTCCGAGCTGCCGACGTTCGCCCACCACCTCCGCGCCGCCGGCTACCGGACCGTCCTCGCTGGGAAGATGCACTTCTGCGGCCCGGACCAGCTGCACGGCTTCGAGGAGCGGCTGACCACCGACATCTACCCCGCCGACTACGACTGGACACCGGACTGGGAGTCCGTGGAGCGACCGCACTGTTACCACGACATGTCCTCGGTCACCGACGCCGGCGTCTGCGTGCGCACCAACCA
>JAHEXO010000087.1 GCA_023252065.1 Nocardioides sp.
ATCGCGCCGGTCGTGATCCTCACCGCGTTCTCCCAGCGCGAGCTGGTGGAGCGGGCCCGTGACGCCGGCGCGATGGCCTACCTGGTCAAGCCGTTCACCCGCAGCGACCTCGTGCCGGCGATCGAGATCGCCATGAGCCGGTTCGCCGAGGTGGGCGCCCTGGCCCAGGAGGTCGACGACCTGGCCGAGCAGCTGGCCACCCGCAAGGCGGTAGACCGGGCCAAGGGGATCCTCCAGAAGGAGCTCGGGCTCACCGAGCCCGACGCCTTCCGCTGGATCCAGAAGACGGCCATGGACCTACGGCGTTCGATGCGCGAGGTGGCCGAAGGCGTGGTCGAGCACGGCGTGGACTGAGTCTGCTCGGATCACCTCCGTGGGGCGCGGCAACCACAGGGAAGGTTGCAAAGTCGCATACTTGCGGTGTCGAGGGGCGAGACCGACCCCTCGGAGATGCTAGGTTCCCCGGCATCTCGACTAACGCCGTACGCCGTACGGCCGTTCCCTGACGGAGGAAACACGTGGCTCTCAGGCCCAACCTGCGAATCTTCGCCGCGCTCGCAGCGGCAGGACTCGCGCTGACCGCATGCGGCAGCAGCAACAGCAGCAGCAGCACCACCGCCAGTGGCGGTGCGGGCTGCGGCAAGAACCTCGCCTTCCTCGGTGCGACCACCGGTTCTTCCGGCGCACTCGGCCTGAACATGGTCGGTGGCATCAAGCTGGCCCTGGCCGACTACACCAAGGCCAACCCGAACTGCAAGATCGGTGTGAAGGTGTTCGACTCCCAGGGCGACCCCACGAAGGCCACGCCCCTGGCCACGCAGATCGTGGGCGACACCTCGATCATCGGTCTGGTCGGCCCGGGATTCTCCGGAGAGTCCCTGGCCACCGGCAAGACCTTCGCAGCAGCCGGCCTGCCCTCGATCTCGCCGTCGGCCACCAACGTGACGATCACCCAGCAGGGGTGGCCCACGTGGCACCGCGTCATCGGCAACGACTCCGCGCAGGGCGCCGCCGCTGCCTCCTTCCTCCTCAACACCGCCAAGGCCAACAAGGTCTTCGTGATCAACGACGGCGAGGCCTACGGCCAGGGCCTCGCGAGCTTCGTCACCAAGGGCCTCGGGTCGAAGGCCACGGGCAAGGACACGGTCCAGGTCGGCCAGACCGACTTCTCCGCGACGGTGACCAAGGTCGACAGCTCTGGTGCTGACGCCGTGTTCTTCGGTGGCTACTACACCGAGGCCGGTCTGCTGGTCAAGCAGCTGCGCCAGGCCGGCTACAAGGGCCTGTTCATGTCCGGCGACGGCGCGGAGGACCCGAACTTCGTCAAGGTCGCCGGTCCGCAGGCGGCCAACGGCGCGATCCTCACTGCTCCGGCAGGCCCGGCTCCGGCCAGCTTCGACGCCAAGTACCAGGCAGCCATCGGCAGCCCGTCCGGTCTGTACTCCACGCAGTCCTTCGACGCGACCAACATCTTCCTGGCGGCGCTCAAGGCCGGGAAGTCGAGCTCTGCCGACATCAACACGTTCATCGGCGCCTACACCGGCACCGGCGTGAGCGGCCCGATCGCCTTCGACGCGCACGGCGACATCAAGCAGTCGACGATCTACGCCTACAAGGTCGCGAACGGGAAGCTCGACACGGCCAACCCGACGCCGATCCAGTGATCCTGTCCGACTAGGACTGCACGCGGCGGCTGCGGCCGGGCTCATCCCCGGCCGCAGCCGCCGCGCAGAGCCGTGAAGGGACCACCGTGGACTTCGCGTTCTTCTTCCATAGCTTCGCCGAGCTGACCATCACCGGTCTGGCGCTGGGCGCCATCTACGGGCTCGTCGCGCTCGGCTACACGATGGTGTACGGCGTCCTGCAGCTGATCAACTTCGCCCACTCCGAGGTCTTCATGTTCGGGACCTTCGCGGTGGCGTGGACCGTGGTGTTCCTCCACGGCACCGGCCAGACCGACCAGGGCCTGGCTGCCACCAGTGGCCTCCTGGTGCTGTGTCTGGTCGCGGCGGTGGTCACCTCCGCGCTGATCGCCCTGCTGATCGAGCGGCTCGCCTACCGGCCCTTGATCAAGAAGGGCGCGCCGAAGCTCATCATCTTGATCTCCGCGATCGGCGCGTCGTTCTCCTTGGCCGAGATCATGGGACTCCGTGACCGGATCGCCGGGTGGTTCGGCCTGGAGTCCACGCTCGCGAACTACGTCGCTCAGGCGCGCAACGTCTACTCCGTCCCGATCACGATCGACCCGCACAGCGTCTTCAAGATCGGCAACTACGGCGTCACCGACATCGACATCCTGGTGATCGCCTCCGCGGTGCTGATGATGGTCGGCCTCGACACCTTCGTCCGCCGGACCCGCCTGGGTCGCGGCATCCGGTCGGTCGCCCAGGATCCCGAGGCCGCGGCCCTGATGGGCGTCAACTCGACCCGGGTCATCCGGTCGACGTTCCTGATCGGTGGGGTGATGGCCGGTGCTGCGGCCACCCTCTACATGATCCGGATCGGGACCACCCGGCAGGACGCCGGCTTCCTCCTGGGCGTCAAGGCCTTCACCGCCGCGGTCATGGGCGGCATCGGCAACCTTCGCGGCGCCTTGCTCGGTGGCCTGGTCCTCGGGGTCGCCGAGAACTGGGGCGCCGCCCTGTTCGGCAACCAGTGGAGGGACGTCGTCGCCTTCGTGCTGCTGGTCCTGATCCTGCTGGTCCGGCCCACCGGCATCTTGGGTGAGTCCCTCGGCAAGGCACGCGCATGAGCACCTCTGAGATCCCGGCCAAGCCGACACGCTCCCAAGGCCCGCGCCGGTTCGAGCTACCGTCGTTCCTCCGGACCCGTGGTGCTCGCCTGACGATGATCGTCGTCGGGATCCTGCTCGCCTACGCCCTGCCGATCATCCGGCCGCCGGTGCTGACCACGACCGGCTCCGACTTCGGCGGCGTGATGGTCGAAGCGGCGTCCTACGCCCTGGTCGCGGTCGGCCTCAACATCGTGATCGGCTACGCGGGCCTGCTCGACCTCGGCTACGTCGGCTTCTACGCAGTCGGCGCCTACACCACGGGCGTCCTCACCTCGCAGCACTGGCACTGGCCGTTCTTCCTGGCGCTGCCCCTGGCGATCGCGGTCACCATGCTGACCGGCGTGATCCTGGGGGCGCCCACCCTGCGGGTGCGCGGCGACTACCTGGCGATCGTGACACTCGGCTTCGGCGAGATCATCCGGATCACCATCAACAACACCAACTGGCTGGGCGGGCCGCAAGGCATCAAGGACATCCCGTCTCCACCGAGCCTCGGGCCCAACCCGCTCGGTAGGCCCGACCTGGCGGGCCTGTTCCAGATCCCGCACCTGCAGTGGAACGGATTGATCCCGAGCATCGACAACACGCACAAGACGCCGTTCCTCGTCTTCGGGGTGCTCGACGCGATCCCCTACTACTGGCTGCTGCTGACGGTGCTCCTGATCGTGCTGTTCGCGGATTTCCTGGTCAAGGAGAGCCGGGTCGGGCGCGCCTGGGAGGCCACCCGAGAGGACGAGGAAGCCGCCGAGCTGATGGGAGTTCCGACGTTCCGCTACAAGCTCCTGGCCTTCTCGATGGGCGCGGCCATCGGCGGTCTCGCCGGCTCGATGTTGGCCTCGGGGCAGGGCGGTTACATCAACCCCACGAGCTTCCTGATCCTGCTGTCGATGCTGTTCGTGGCCGCAGTGATCATCGGGGGCGCGGGCAACCGCTGGGGCGCGGTCCTCGGTGGCTTCCTCGTCGCCTACCTGCCCGAGCGCTTCCGTGCGTTGAGCGACTGGAGGCTGCTGATCTTTGGGGTGAGCCTGATGTTGATCGTCTACTTCCGTCCCCAGGGACTGCTGCCTCCGCGGCGTACCCGGCGGGCGCTCCAGGCCCGGGCCGAGATCGAGGACCTGGAAGGGGAAGCAGTCGATGTCTGAGCCGACTCCCTTGACCACCGGCGACGGCCGCAAGGCCATCCTCGAGCTCGATGACGTGAGCATCAGGTTCGGCGGTGTCGCCGCGCTCGACTCGGTGTCCTTCGACATCAAGCAAGGAGAGATCCTCGGGTTGATCGGCCCCAACGGCGCCGGCAAGACCACCTGCTTCAACGTGATGACCGGCGTCTACCAGGCGACCAGCGGCTCAGTCAGGTTCGACGGACAAGAGCTGGCGGGCCGCAAGCGCCACGACATCACCAAGCTCGGCATCGCCCGCACGTTCCAGAACATCCGGCTGTTCAAGTCCATGACAGCGCTGGAGAACGTCATGGTCGGTGCCGACGCGCGGAGCAAGGTCGGGCTCCTCAACGCGCTGTTCCGCACGCCGCTGCACCGCCGTACGGAGGCCGAGGCGGAGAAGGAAGCCTTCGAGCTGCTCGACTTCGTCGGAGTCAGCGGCCGGGCCGACGAGCTGGCCGAGAACCTCTCCTACGGCGACCAGCGGCGTCTCGAGATCGCCCGGGCGATGGCCACCAAGCCGCAGCTGTTGTGCCTCGATGAGCCCGCGGCGGGCTTCAACCCCGCGGAGAAACAGCGGCTGATGGACCTGATCCGCAAGGTGCGCGACGAGGGCTACACCGTGCTGCTGATCGAGCACGACATGCGTCTGGTCATGGGTGTCACCGACCGGATCGTCGTACTGGAGTTCGGCCGCAAGATCGCGGAGGGCACGCCCGCCGAGATCCGCGACAACCCGGCCGTGATCGCCGCCTACCTGGGAGTGGACGAAGACGATGCTTCTTGAGGTGGAGGGCCTGTGCGTCAACTACGGCCACATCGAGGCGATCCGCGACATCAGCTTCGGTGTCGAGGAAGGTCAGATCACCACGCTGATCGGCGCCAACGGGGCCGGCAAGACCACCACGCTCAAGACCGTCTCCGGGCTGCGCAAGGTCCGCCAGGGCAAGGTCGTCTTCGACGGCAAGGACATCACGCACGTCCCGTCCTACGAGCGGGTCAAGCAGGGCATCAGCCAGTCGCCCGAGGGCCGTGGCTGCTTCCCCGGCATGACCGTCCGGGAGAACCTCGACATGGGCGCCTACGTCCGCAAGGACCGCAAGAGCCAGGCCTTCCGCGACGATCTCGAACGCGTCTTCCAGCTGTTCCCGCGGCTCGAGGAGCGGGTCAACCAGCCGGCCGGCACCCTGTCCGGCGGTGAGCAGCAGATGCTGGCGATCGGGCGCGCGCTGATGGCGCGCCCCCGGCTGGTGCTGCTCGACGAGCCCTCGATGGGGCTTGCTCCACGGCTGATCCAGCAGATCTTCTCCATCATCAAGGAGATCAACGCCCAGGGCACCACCGTCCTCCTGGTCGAGCAGAACGCCGCGCAGGCGCTGCGGGTGGCCAACGAGGCGCACGTGCTCGAGACCGGTGAGATCGTCCGGTCGGGGACGGGCGCCGAGCTCTCCGGCGACGCGTCGGTCCGCGCGGCGTACCTCGGCGGAGACCTGTAACCGGCTCGCCGTACCTCCCGCCACACCGGCCCCAGCCGGGGATCCCGACGAGCGCGCCGCCCCCGCCACCCGGTCAACGGAAGGCGGCGACCAGCTCGACGAGCAGAGGGGCGACCACCAGCCCGGGGAGCAGGTCGGCGACCGCGATCTCGCGGATGCGGAGGAGCCGCAGGGCGACCCCGACGAGCATCAGCCCACCGCTGGCGGTGATGGCGGCCAGCGCAGCGTCGGAGAGCACGTCACCGAGGGCGGCACCGAGGAGCGTGATCGACCCCTGCACCACCAGCACGGTGAGCGCCGCCGCCGAGACACCCCAGCCGAACGACGCCGCGAACGCCACCGCCGCGAAGCCGTCGAGCGTGGCCTTGAGGTAGAGCTGGTCGGCGCCGTGCCCGAGCCCGTCGGACAGCGAGCCCAGGATGGTCAACGGGCCGGTGCAGAAGACCAACGACGCGGTCACGAACCCCTCGATGAAGCGGGCCCGCTCCGCAGAGTCCGACGAGCGTGCGAAACGGCGTTGCAGCGCGCCACCCAGCGACTCCACACGCTGCTCGAGCCGCAGCAGCGAGCCGATGATCCCGCCGATGACCAGCGAGCCCAGCACGATCAGCAACGGCGCATGCGGACCGACCGCGGCCGCGAACGCGGGATCGGTCACCGCGATCGCCGAGAGCCCCGCGATCAGCAGGGTCACCAGGCCGAGCGCATCGGTCACCAGGTCGCGCGTGCGGCTGGCCAGACGGTTGCCCGCCAGCGCCCCCACGGCCGACCCGATCAGCACCGTGGCGACGTTGACCGCGGTGCCGCTGCCGATGATCACGGGACTCCTGGGGACAAGTCGGGGTGTGTGAGCGTAGTCTGCCGTCTGCGACATCGACGGGGGGACCGGGATGTCGCTTCCTTCGTGACGGAGGTCGACAGATGAGTCGGTCCCTTGTGACCTTGCGTGATGCCAGCCTTGCCGATGTCGAGCAGCTGGCGGCCCTGTGGCAGCCGTTCCTGCGCCGCTCCGACGCCGCCCAGCTCGACGACCTTGCCGGCGCCATCGAGCGCACCCAGCAGGTTCCGGGCGAGCGCCTGGTCGTCGCCGAGTACGACGGCGCCTTCGCGGGCGCGGTCTACCTCAAGGCGGCGACGTACTCGCCGGTCAACCCCGAGCCGGTGCTCCAGGTCCACAACGCCGCCGTCGTCACCGACCACCGGCGCCGCGGCATCGGCAAGGCGCTGGTCGAGGCAGCGGTGACCTGGGCCGAGGAGCTCGGCATCGGGCACGTCGCGACCGCGGCTGCGTCCGGCTCGCGGGAGGCCAACCGCTTCATGGCCCGACTCGCCCTCGGTCCGCAGGCCGTGCTGCGGATGGCTCCGACCCCCGCCGTGCGCGCCAAGCTGGTCGGGCGCTGCCAAGGCGGCCGTCAGGTCACCCAGGTGCTCGCTGTACGCCGCAGCCTGCGCAACGCGCGTTCGGTCTCGAACAGCTGATCCTCAGCCGGGCACCCGGTCACGCGGGATCAGGGCGCAGGTGATCCGGCAGGTGCACACACGCGGTTGCCGTGCTCATCGTTGATCACGATGTCGTAGGACGCCACCGTGCATCCGAGGTGGATCGCGGTGGCGGTGGCGGTCACCAGCCCGCTGGTGGCGGCGCGGTGGTGGGTCGCGTTGATGTCGATGCCCACCGACACCCGGTCGGGGTGGGCGTGGATCGCCGAGCCCAACGAGCCGAGGCTCTCGGCCAGCACCACCGAGGCTCCTCCGTGGAGGAGGCCGTAGGGCTGGGTGTTGCCCAGACGGAGCGACCGGCCCGGCCCGGCCCGGGCCGGGCCGGCTGTCGGTGGCACTGGATAGAGTCGGCAGGTGCCTGATCCCGCTTCGTCGACGGCGACCGCGACTGCGGCCCAGACGGTGACCCAGACTGCGACTGAGACCAAGCCGCGGCTGTTGCTCCTCGACGGCCACTCGCTGGCCTACCGCGCGTTCTTCGCCCTCCCGGTGGAGAACTTCTCGACCACCACCGGCCAGCACACCAACGCGGTCTTCGGGTTCACCTCGATGCTGATCAACGTCCTGCGAGACGAGCAGCCGACCCACATCGGGGTGGCGTTCGACAAGTCGCGCCAGACGTTCCGCCTGCAGGAGTACGCCGAGTACAAGGCGAAGCGCAACAAGACACCCGAGGAGTTCTCCAGCCAGCTCCCGCTGATCAACGAG
>JAHEXO010000633.1 GCA_023252065.1 Nocardioides sp.
CTGCGGAGCGTACGGCGCGCGGCCGCGGCGCTCGACGGTCGCGCAAGCAAACGCTGAGGTCGTCGTTGACTTCGGGGGCGCGCGACCCGACGCTGACCGCATGCTCGGCACGGAGGTCTACGTCGCCCTGACCGTGGCGCTGCTGCCCGTGGTCGTGTGTTGCACGACGTGCGCCCTCCGACGGACCGCGCACGGCGGTCACGAGGTGCCCAAGGATGCCGAGGTCTGGCACGCCGTGATGGGCCTGGTCATGCTGCTCACCTTGTGGACGACCGCCTCCGGGGACTGGGGCTGGGCCGGCGCCGGGCTGTTCGTGGCGGCCACGACGTGGTGCGTGCTGCGGGCGTGGGGTCACCCGACGCCCGGGCGCTACCGGCGGCTCGGCGTGATGTCGGTCGCGATGGTCGCGATGCTCGTCCCGACCGCGGCGGGTGCCGCCACGCCGCACCACACGGCGATGGCGATGGCCGGTCATGGAGCCGACGGCCCCTGGCTGTCGGGCCCGCTGGCCTGGGTCGTCGCCCTCGTGCTGGTGCTGGTCGCGGTGAGCGCCCTCCTCACGGCGGGTCGCACGGCTCCCCGGCGTGCACGCGTCTTCGCCGGCTGCGAGGTGGTCATGGCCGCCACGATGGTGGTGGCCGCCCTCGCCATGGTCTGAACGGCGTCACGGTTGAGGGCACCGGGCAGAATCGAGGTGATGGACAACAGCCTGCTGCTCGCCGCACGTGCCTTGGTGCTCGCCGACCTCGAAGCACGCCACCGGGCGACGCCGGAGGCCGTCGACGCCCTCGAGGACGCGTGCGCCAACCGTGCCTGGTGGGCCGAGCAGTGGCCCGAGGGCCAGGTGTACGTCGCCGGGCTGGTCGCCCAGGACGTGCAGGACGCGCTGTTCGAGCGGGTCGGTCGGTGGCCGATGTGCCTGGCCTGTGACGCCGAGGTCCCCGAGCACTCCCTCTACATCGAGCCGGACATCGGTGGACCCGCCCCGCAGTGGGTCTGCGAGGAGTCCGGGCGCACGATCGCTCCGCTGGGACGGCTCGGCCAGGCCTGAGCCGCGCTGAGCGCGCCGCGGTCAGGGTGCGACGGTGAGCGGGCTCCACCAGGTGAAGCGCCGCCCGGCGTACACCGACCGCGACAGCTCGATCACGACGTCCCCGACGAGCCCGCGCCGCGAGTGGCGGAGCACCGGGTCGTTGACCTTGATGTCGAGCAGGTCGGCGTCCACGGCGTTCGCGAGGTCCGCGGAGAACTGGTCCTCGGCCGCCGTCGGGCGCAGCCCGCGGGCCGCCAGCAGCGAGTAGAGGCTCTCGGGCAGCCCGGTCTGGAGGAAGCCGGGGAGCAGCACCTCGTTGAGGTAGGCGTCCTGGTAGCACAGCGGTACGCCGTCCAGCCGGCGCCGGCGGCGCCAGTGGATGACCGCGTCGCCCGGCGTGATCCCCAGGGCCTTGGCGACACCGGGACCGGCCTGTCCCAGCGCGGACTGGAGGGTCTCGGTCGTGGTCACCCAACCGCGCGCCTTCGCGTCCTCGGCGAACGACATCGGCCGCGCGACCGGACGCGGGGTCTTGATGACGAAGGTGCCTCTGGCCGGGGCGCGCTCGAGCAGCCCCTCGGCCACGAGCGCGTCGATGGCCTGGCGCACGGTCATCCGGGCCACGCCGAAGTGCTGCATGAGCCCGCGCTCGGACGGCGCAGGGGCCCCCTCCGGGAGGTCCTCGATCAGACCACGCACGTACTCGCGCACCTGCACGTGCTTCAACGTCGTCCCGAGAGGTAGGGCGACCTCGTCCACGGCGGGGATTCTAGGGTCTCCGGCTGTCGCTGGGGTGCTGAACGGTCACCTGTCGGCGCTCAGGTGGCGGCGATCGCGGTCAGGACGTCGAGAGTGGCGGCCCGTCGGGCCGGGAGAACGGCCGCGAGGACGCCGATCACGACGGCGAGCACGAGGAAGATCGCGAGCTGGCCCCAGGGGACGGCGATCACGTTCAGGCCCTCGTCGCGCACGGCGTACATCATCGCCACACCGAAGGCGATCCCGAGCGCGACACCGAGGACGGCACCCAGCACCGCCATCACCACCGACTCGAGGGTGACCATCAGCCACAGCTGACCGCGGCCGAGCCCGATCGCCCGCAGCAGCCCCACCTCGCGGGTGCGCTCGATGATCGACAGCGCCAGGGTGTTGATGATCCCCAGCACGGCGATCACCAGGGCCAGCACCAGCAGGGCGTCGACGATCAGCACGAGCTGGTCGATAGGCGCGCGCTGCTGGTCGGCGAACTGCGACTCGTTCTGCACGCTGACGACCGGCAGGTCCTTCACCTGCGCACTCAGCCGGCTGAGCAGGTCGCCGGCTGCCGGATCGGTGAAGACGATGAGGAAGTTGTCGCTGGCGGCGAAGCCCGCGGAGCTCAGCTGCTCCACCGAGGTGACCAGGTCGAAGACCAGAGGCGTGTCCTCGAAGATCCCGCCCACCCGGAACGTGCGGGTGCCGGCCGGGAGCTTGCCGATGCGGACCGTGTC
>JAHEXO010000634.1 GCA_023252065.1 Nocardioides sp.
GTTCTTGTAGTGGTCGAGGATGATCTCCTGATAGAGGGCATCCAGGTCAGTCGTCACGATGCTCAACCCAACTTGAAGTAGCGGCGGGTGTATTCCAGGCCCTCGACGAGCGCGTCGATGTCGGCCGGCGTCGTGTAGAGGTAGGACGACATCCGGGTCGAGCTCTGCACGCCGTAGCGGGCGTGAGCGGGCTTGGCGCAGTGGTGGCCGGCGCGGACGGCGATCCCCTGGGAGTCGAGCACGGTCGACACGTCGTGGGGGTGCAGGCCGGGGATCTCGAAGGAGATGGCGCCCCCGCGCAGGGTGGCGTCGAGCGGCCCGAGCACGGTCAGGCCGGGCACGGTCTGCAGCCCCTCGAGGGCGTAGGCCGTGATCGCCTGCTCGTGGCGGTGGACGTGGTCCATGCCGAGCACGCTGAGGTAGTCGACGGCCGCGCCGAGCCCGACCGCCTCGACGATCGGCGGGGTGCCGGCCTCGAACTTGTGGGGAACCGGAGCGTAGGTGGAGCGCTCCATGGTGACGGTCTCGATCATCTCGCCACCGCCCAGGAACGGCGGGAGCTCGTCGAGCACCGTACGCCGGCCCCAGAGGACGCCGATGCCGGTCGGCCCGACCACCTTGTGGCCGGTGAAGGCGAGCAGGTCGGGTCGCTCGTCGTCGGGCATCGCGCTCAGGTCGATCGGCAGCTGCGGAGCAGCCTGGGAGGCGTCGACAACGACCAGCGCGCCGACAGTATGGGCACGGCGGGCGATCTCGCCGATCGGGTTGACCGTCCCGAGCATGTTGGAGACCCAGGCGAGGGAGACGACGCGGGTGCGCTCGGTGACCAGGTCGTCGAGGTCGGCCAGGTCGAGGTGGCCGTCGTCGGTCAGGCCGAACCACCGCAGCGTCGCGCCCGTTCGCTCGCACAACAGCTGCCACGGCACGATGTTGGAGTGGTGCTCCATCTCGGTGATCACGATCTCGTCGCCCGGACCCACCTGCCGCTCCCCCGGCCAGGCCAGGGTCGCGGCCGCCAGGTTGAGCGCCTCGGAGGCGTTCTTGGTGAAGATCACCTCGTCACGGTCGGGGGCGCCGATGAACGCCGCCACCTTGTCGCGAGCGCCCTCATAGGCCTCGGTCGCCTCGGCACCGAGCTGGTGCATGGCCCGGGCGATGTTGGCGTTGTGCCGCTCGAGGTGGTCGACCATGGTGTCGATGACTACCTGGGGCTTCTGCGAGGTGTTGGCCGAGTCGAGGTAGACCAGCGGCCGCCCGTCGGCGAGCACGCGCGACAGGATCGGGAAGTCCTTGCGGACGACGTCGAGGTCGGGAAGCAAGCCCTTCATCACCTCTCCTTTCGCATCACGGTCGGGTCACCCTGGTTTCGAGACGGCGCTGGCGCGCCTCCTCAACCAGCGGTGGCAGCCTTCACGTACTTGTCGTAGCCCTCCGCCTCGAGCTGGTCGGCGAGCTCGGGGCCGCCCTGCTCGGCGATCCGGCCGGCCACGAACACGTGGACGAAGTCGGGCTCGATGTAGCGCAGGATCCGGGTGTAGTGGGTGATCAGCAGGACGCCCTTGCCCTCCTGGGCTCGGAACCGGTTGACGCCCTCGGCCACCACCTTCAGGGCGTCGATGTCGAGGCCCGAGTCGGTCTCGTCGAGCACGGCGAGCTTGGGGTTGAGCAGCTCGAGCTGGGCGATCTCGTGGCGCTTCTTCTCACCGCCGGAGAAGCCCTCGTTGACCGAGCGGGTGCCGAAGGTCGGGTCGAGATCGAGCTGCTGGAGGGCGGAGTTGACGTCCTTGACCCAGGTCCGGAGCTTGGGCGCCTCGCCGTCGATGGCCGTCTTCGCGGTACGCAGGAAGTTCGCGACCGAGACGCCGGGCACCTCGACGGGGTACTGCATGGCCAGGAACAGGCCGGCGCGGGCACGCTCGTCGACGGTCATCGCCAGCACGTCGGCCCCGTCGAGGGTGACCGAGCCGGAGGTGATCGTGTACTTGGGGTGACCCGCGATCGAGTAGGCGAGCGTCGACTTCCCCGAGCCGTTGGGGCCCATGATCGCGTGGGTCTCGCCGTCCTTGATGGTCAGCGTGACGCCGTTGAGGATCTCCTTGTCGCCCACGGTCGGGTCGTCGGTCTTGACCGAGACGTGCAGGTCCTTGATCTCCAGGGTGCTCACTGGGGGGTCACTCCGTTCAGGGTGGTGGTGACGTCGACGTACACATCGGTGCCGCGTACCTCGACGGGGAAGGTCGCCACCGGTTCGGTGGCGGGGAGTCCGGTGGGCTTGCCGGTGCGGAGGTCGAACCGCGAGCCGTGCAGCCAGCACTCGACGGTGCAGCCTTCGACGTCGCCCTCGCTGAGCGCGACCGCGGCGTGGGAGCAGATGTCCTCGACGGCGAAGACCTCGTCGCCGTCACGGGCGATCGCGACCTCCTCGTCGCCGACCTTGGCCCCGATCGCCTCGCCGTCGCGGAACTCGTCGAGCGAGCATGCCTTCTCGAAGGACATCAGCCGGCCACCAGCACGTTCTTCGC
>JAHEXO010000088.1 GCA_023252065.1 Nocardioides sp.
CCACCATGCCGCGCACGATCTCGCGCACCCGCAGGGCGGCGACGTCGGCGGCGACGTTGACCTCCGGCCCGGGCCCGTAGCGGTCGACAGTGCCCTGCGCGGTCTCCATCGCGACCCGCACCCGGGCGTAGTAGTCGGCGAACATCTCCTGCATCCGCGCGTCAGCCGCCGCGTCGCCGACGGCGAAGTCGCGGCTCACCCGCCAGTGCAGCCGGCTGGTGCTCGCGTCCACCGGCGTCACCAGCTGGGTGAACCGGAGCCGCGCGACACCGCCTGCGAAGGTGGTGTCCCAGTGGTCGACCCACACCGCGGGCGAGAGGAAGAAGCCGCCCTGCACGGTGCTGCCGTCACGACTTCCGACGCCGAGCATGTCGGCCTGCCAGCCCGGGAGAGGCGACGGCGGGAACTCACGCCGCAGCTCGACGGTGGTCTCGGTGACCACGACCTCCAGCGGTGGCGCGGTCGCGAGAGCCGCCGGGGCGATCTCCGGCGCGACGAACGGCACCTGGGTGACGTCGGCGAAGTTCTCGTGCAGCAGCAGCGCTCCGGCCGCGACCTCGTCGGTCTCGCCGACACTCGCCCAGCCCTCGTCGCTGAGCCAGGGCAGCTCCGGCACGCGGTGCAGCCGAGCGCGGCCGGGCTCGCCCAGCCAGAGCCAGACGACACCGTCACGCTCCTGCACGGGGTACGACGCGACGTGCGCGCCGAAGGGAACCCGCGGCTGGGTCGGGACAGACACGCACTGCCCGCCCGCGTCGTAGCCGAAGCCGCACAGCCCGCAGCGGACGACGTCGCCGTCCAGGCTCCCGGCCGAGAGCGGGTAGGCGCGGTGGGCGCACCGGTCCTCGAGCGCGGCCACGTCGCCGCCCTCGGTCCGGAACAGGACGACGGGCTGGGCCAGGACGACGACGGTCACCAGGCCGCGGCCGACCGACGACGAGGAGGCGACCGCGTACCAGCAGTCCGTCGGCACCGACGGAGTCACCGAGGGGGTGGCGGAGGGGGTCGTGGAATGGGTGCTCATGGCGTCGCCCCTCACAGGTCCAGGACCAGGCGGTCGGACAGGCAGCGCGAGACGCAGACCATCATCGCGTCGTTGGCGGCCTTCTCGGTCTCGTTGAGCACCGAGTCGCGGTGGTCGACCTCGCCCTCGAGCACGACCTGTTCGCAGGTGCCGCAGATGCCTTCGTGGCAGGAGCCGAGCACGCTGACGCCCGCGTCCTGGATGACGTCGAAGACCGACTTGTCGGCCGGCACCTGCAAGGTCACGCCCGAGGCGGCGAGCTCGAGCTCGAAGGACCGCTCGCCCTCCGCCGGCGCCTCGGTGGCCTTGGCCGCGAACCTCTCCAGGTGGAGTGCGCCGGCCGGCCACGACGCCGTGCAGACGTCCTCGACCGCCTTGAGCAGACCCTCCGGACCGCAGCAGTAGACCAGGGTGTCGGCGCCCGGGCTGCCCAGGATCGTGGCCAGGTCGAGCACGCCCTGCTCGTCGAACGGCACCAGCGTGACCCGGTCGCCGTACGCCGTCACCAGGCGCTCGGCGTAGGCCATCGACGCGGCGGTGCGGCCGCCGTAGCTGAGGTGCCAGTCGGCGCCGGACGCCTCGGCCTCGGCGATCATCGGCAGCATCGGGGTGATCCCGATGCCGCCGGCGATGAACTCGTATCGCGGCGAGGCCAGCAGCGGGAAGTGGTTGCGGGGGCCACGGACGGTGACCCGGGAGCCTTCGGCCAGCCGGTCGTGGACGTAGGCCGAGCCGCCCCGCGACTCGAGCTCGCGCAGCACCGAGACGGTGTACGACGTGGCGTCGGCGGGGTCGCCACACAGGGAGTACTGCCTCACCAGGTCGTCGCCGAGGACCAGGTCGACATGAGCGCCGGGGGTCCAGGGCGGCAGGCCGGTGCCGGAGTCGTCGGCGAGCCGCAGCTCCACGACGCCCTCGGCGACCGTGGTGGCCGAGGCGACGACGAGCTCGCTCTCGTGCTCCCGCAGGGTGGTACGGGTCTCGGTCATGGCTTCGACGACCGTCACTTCGAGACGATGCGGACGGGGAACTTCTTGATGCCGTTGACGAAGTTGCTGCGCACCCGGCTGATGTCGCCGGTCTGCTGGATCTCCGCGATCTGCGGCAGCAGCGTCTCGAAGAGGATCCGCATCTCGAAACGGGCCAGGTTGGCGCCCATGCAGGAGTGCGGTCCCTTGCCGAACGACATGTGGTCGTTGGGCATCCGGTCCAGCTTGAGCGAGTACGGGTCCTCGAACTTGGTCTCGTCGCGGTTGCCCGACGCCCACCACATGACGACCTTGTCGCCTGCCTTGATCTGCTGACCGTGGAGCTCGACGTCGCGGGTCGCCGTACGACGGAAGTGGTAGACCGGCGAGGCGTAGCGGACGAACTCCTCCACGGCGACCTGCATCTTCTCGGGGTGCTCCAGCAGCCACTGCATCTGGTCGGGGTTGTCGATCAGCGCCTTCATCGAGTGGCTCATCGCCTGGCGGGTGGTCTCGTTGCCGGCGACCACGAGCAGCAGGAAGTAGTTGTCGTAGTGCTCCGGCGAGAGCGGCACGCCGTCCTCGGGGATGCGGTTGACCAGCTTGCTGACCAGGTCGTCGCCCTCGCCACCCTTGCGCTCGGCGGCGAGCTGGCGGCCGTACTCGAAGATCTCCTGCGAGACCGGGGAGCTGAAGGGCAGGTGCCGGTAGGCCTGTGACTCCTCGGAGTTGACCAGGACCCGGGCGTACTCCGGGTCGGAGAAGCCGACGATCTCGTTGCCCCACGCGATCAGCTGCGGCGTCATCTCCTCGGGGGTGTCGAGCAGCCGCGCCAGGACGGCGATCGGGTAGTCGGCGGCGATCGCGTCGACGAAGTCCATCTCCTCCTGCTGGAGCGCCGTCGCCACCGTCAGATGGGCGAGGCCGCGCAGGAAGTCCTCGTAGCGGCGCAGCTGCGCCGGGGTGAAGTCGCGCATGAGCAGCTTGCGCAGGGCGAGGTGGCGCGGGCCGTCGGTCTCGAGGATCGACCTGCGCAGCTCCTGGTACTCCTCGGGGGGCTCCTCGAGGTTGGTGAAGTGCGTCGAGGTGAAGGTCTCCGGGTCCTTGTCGATCCGCTCGATGTCGTCGTAGCGCGTGATGGACCAGAAGCCGGACCCGCCGTCGTGCTCGGGGTTCCAGTGCACCGGCGACTCGCGCCGCAGCGTGTCGAACATGCCCCAAGCCTGGTTGTTGACGAAGACGTCGAGGTCGGCCAGGTCCACCTGGTCGAGCGGGACGGGCGTGGGCTGCATGGGTCCTCCCAGGAAGGGTCACCGACAGAATCGTTTGGATCCGAACGTAATGGCCGCCCCGCGCCATCGTCAAGAGGTTCCGGCCCCCCTGCCGCGGTGCGACGAGGGGCCTCAGGCACGGGGCGTAGGTTTCGAGGAGCCCACACCCGCCGGAGGTCACCGATGCCCCTCACCTCACGCGAGACCGCCGAGATCGAGGCCGCCAACGCGAGCGGGAAGCGGCCGGTCGTGTTCGTGCACGGCCTGTGGCTGCTGCCCAGCAGCTGGGACCCGTGGCGCACCTGGTTCGAGGAGGCCGGCTACGCGACGCTCGCGCCGGGATGGCCCGGCGACCCCGAGACCGTGGAGGAAGCACGGGCCCGGCCCGAGGCGTTGGCGGGCACGAAGGTGGGGGCGGTCACCGACCACCACCACGAGGTGATCCGTGGCCTCGCCATCGCCCCGGCCTTGGTAGGTCACTCGTTCGGCGGACTGGTCGTGCAGCAGCTGGCCGGCCGCGGCGGCGCCGAGGTCACGGTCTCCATCGACCCGGCGCCCGGGCGGGGAGTCCTGCCCCTGCCGGTCTCCGCCCTGCGCTCGGCCTTCCCGGTGCTCGGCAACCCCGCCAACGCCAAGCGATCGGTCACCCTCACCCGCGAGCAGTTCCGCTACGGCTGGACCAACGCGCTCTCCGAGGAGGAGTCCGTCGCGCTGTACGACGCGCTGCACGTGCCCGCGCCGGGTGCCCCGATCTTCCAGGCCGCCTTCGGCAACCTCAACCCGCGCTCGGAGACCCGGGTGGACTACACCGCCGGAGGCCGCGGTCCGCTGCTCGTCGTCTCGGGAGGCGACGACCACACGGTGCCCCGCGCGATCTCCCACGCGGCGTACAGGAAGCACCTGAAGAACCACGCGACCACCGAGTTCGCCGAGGTCCCGGGCCGCGGTCACTCCCTGGTCATCGACGGCGGCTGGCGCGACGTCGCCGACATCGCGCTGGCGTTCGTCCGCCGCTTCGCCCTCCCCGACGACTGAGCCGGCCCGCGTGCGGGGACCTTCGCCTCTGACCTCATGCCCGGCCGGCTCGGTACTTTCCGAGGGCGTGCACAGAGACGACCCGGTCCAGGCAGGCACGTCTCGAACGCCTGGGCCGCCACTCCCGAGGAGCAACGCGATGGCCGACGTGAGTTTCGAGCGCAAGAAGGTGCTGTCCCGCGAGGATGCAGCGGTCTGGCTGTCGGCCCTGTCCAAGGGCTTCGCCAAGGGCGGCGACGTGGAGCTCCCGGTCGGGGGCGGTGGCACCATCACCCTGCACATGCCCGACCAGGTGCAGGCCGAGTTCGAGGTGGAGATCAACGGCGACGAGGTCGAGGTCGAGCTCGAGTTCACCTGGTCGCTGGCCCGCGCGGCCGACGACGACTGAGGGATCCCTGTCACGACAGGAGGTGCGGCAGGTGCCGTTGGCTCGCCTACTCTCCGGTGCGCCCTCTACCCGCTGATGGAGGGCCGACCGACTCGGAGCTGTTCTTCTACCTGGCGCTCACGTTCGGCCTCGAGGCCGATCCCCCGGCAGTGGTGGCCCGCGCTGTCGGCCTGGTCGAGGCGACCGCGCACCGGCACGGGATCGTCGACCCGGTGCAGATGACGGTCGCCGCCACCGACGGCCACGTCACATGGGCGTTCCGCTACTCCAGTGCCCACAGCTCCCGGTCGCTGTTCCACAGCACCGACGTGGCGACCCTCGAGCACCAGTACCCCGACCACCCGGTCCTGCACGAGCTCCCCGACGACGCCCGCCTCGTGGTCTCCGAGCCGCTCGGAGACCTCAAGGGCGCATGGCGCGAGGTCCCGGAGTCGTCGTACGTCGTCGTGCACGGCGCCGGTGAGGGCCTCGAGGCCTTCACGCCCACCGCCCCCTGAGGTCCCGCTGGTTGAGGAGGCTCGGCCGCGCCAGGAGCGCCGCTGGCGGCGACGGGCGCGGGGCGTCCGCTGGTCGAGGAGGTCGCGCCAAGAGCTCCGCTGGTTGAGGAGGTCGCCCTGGCGACCGTCTCGAAACCACGCGGCCCACTCAGACCGGCGATCGCGGAGCGACGGGCGCGACGACGGCCATCCCCGCAGGGACGGCCGTCGTCACCGCGCCACACGTCAGATGAAGAGGAGCTGCGCGCCCTCGGTCATCTCGATGAAGTCCGAGGCGCTGATGATGGCCTCGACCTCGTCGTAGAGGTCCTCCTCGGTGAGCTTGTTCATGTCCGCCGACATCCGGCAGGCCCACAGGTGGCCACCGGAGTCCACGATCTGCTGCAGGAACTCCGGGACCTCGGGCACGTTGAGGTCGGCGATGGACTTCTTCAGCTGGTGGGTCGCCATCGCGGTCATCCCGGGCAGGCCACCGAGACCCTGCGGCATGTGGGTGGCGGTGTTGCCGAGCATCGTGAACTTCAGGTCGTCCATCGTCTTCTTGTTGATCATGTCGAAGCCCCAGAACGTGAAGAACAGGTGCGTCTCGACGCCCTCGCCCAGGGCGGCGTTGGCCAGGATCAGGGCCGGGTAGGCCATGTCGAGATTGCCCTTCGAGCAGATGATCGCGAGCTTGCGGTCGGTCTGGACCTCGCCGAACGAGGGCACGACCGGCTGGGTCTCGGTGGTGGTCATGGTTCTCTCTCCTTCACACGTGGGTCAGACGCAGCCGTGCGGCTTGGGCAGGCCCGCGACGTACGCGAGCTTCTTGGCCGGCTTCTGCGGGAACAGCTGGAACAGGGTCTTGGTCGGGATGCCGCCGACCACGCTGATGCGCCGCAGGGTGGGCGTCTCGCCCTCCTTCGCGTAGTCCTCGCGCAGGAAGCGGATCGCCTGCCAGTGCTCGTTGGTGAGCTCGATCCCGATCTGGGCGGCCAGCGACTTGGCCAGCGGCTCGCTCCACTCGTCGGGATCGGTCATGAAACCCTCGTCGTTGACGTGGATCTCGTGGCCGTCGATGGTCGTGGTGGGCATGTCAGGCCTCCTGGTGGGACGTGGTGGACTCGGTGGGTTGGTGCTTCCCGGCCATCGACATGTGGGCTGGCAGCGGGACGGGACGCCCGGGCATCAGCACGTTCCAGTAGATGTGGCGGAACGCGAGCTTGCCGAGGTGGTTGGCCCTGGTCTCCTTCAGGAGGCTCATCGGGCCGACGTAGGGGAGCGGGTACTTGCCGGGAAGTGGCTCGGTGTCGTAGTTGAAGTCGATCAGCAGCGCCTTGTCGTCTCCGGACTCCACGAAGCAGTTGGCATGCCCGTCGAACGACCCGGTCATCGCCCTGCCCTCGACGTGCTCGAGGAAGTTCTCCACGAAGACGTCGACCGCGAAGTGAGCGACCGAGCCGGCCTTCGAGGCCGGGATGTCGCTGGCGTCCCCGAGGGCGAAGATCGTGTCGTTCGCCGTGGCGAGCAGCGTGTGCTTGTCGACCGGGACGTAGTTGAGCTCGTTGCCCAGCCCAGAGCGCGCGACGTAGTCGGCACCCATGTTGAGCGGGACCGTGACCAGGAGGTCGTAGGGCACCTCACGTTCGTCGAAGGAGACCAGCACCCGGCGCTCGTCGTCGATGTGCTCGACCATGAAGTCCGGCTCCACCTGGATCTTCCGCTCGTCGAGCATCGCGCCCAGCCGCTCGGAGGCGACGGGCTTGGTGAACGCGCCGTCGAGGGGCGTGACGAAGACCAGCTCCACCTGGTCGCGCAGGCCGCGCTTGCGCAGCCAGGCCTCAGCCAGGAACGTGAACTCCAGGGGCGCCACCGGGCACTTGATCGGCATCTCGGTGATGTGCACGACGAGCCGGCCGTGGTCGAAGTTCGCCAGCGCGGTCGCCAGCGCCTCGGCTCCCTCGAGGGTGTAGAAGTCGAAGATGGTGCGGTGCCACTCCGGGCCGAGCATGCCGGGCGTCTGGTCGGGACGGGGCGTCGTACCGGTGGCGATGACGAGGTAGTCGTAGGCCAGCTCGCGGCCGCCGACGAGGGTGACCTGCTTGGCCTCGGGGTCGACCCGGTCGATCTCGGCCAGCACGAGCTCGATGCCGTCGGCGAGGAAGTGGTGGCGGGACCGGACGACCTCGTCGCGGCTGTAGTCGCCGAACGGGATGAACAGGTAGCCGGGCTGGTAGTGGTGCTCGTCGTCCTGGTCGACCACGACGATGTCCCACTCGTGGGCGTCGAGTCGGTGCCGCAGCCGGTTGGCGGTCATGGTGCCGGCGGTGCCCCCGCCCAGCACGAGGAGTGTCCTCATGAGGTGCCTCCTAGGCGATCTGACTCTCACGCTAGGAAGCGGCGTCGATGGTTCGGCAGAGGCGAACGTCCCTACCCCTGGGGGTATCCCTTCCTCGACTCCGGCAGGATGTGGCCCGTGAA
>JAHEXO010000635.1 GCA_023252065.1 Nocardioides sp.
AACGGCATGAAGGTCGTCTACACCGGCGGCGGCTCGTCGAAGGGCCGCCGCGACTTCGCCAACGACAGCGTCGACTTCGCGATCTCCGAGATCCCCTACCAGGGCACCGACGAGCAGGGGAACGCCGACACCAGCAACGGCCGGGCCTTCGCCTACCTGCCGATCGTGGCCGGCGGTACGGCGTTCACCTACCAGCTCAAGGTGGGCGGTGTGATGGTCCGCAACCTGCGGCTGTCGGGCGCGACCCTGGCCAAGATCTTCACCAACAAGATCACCAACTGGGACGACCCCGCGATCACCGCGGACAACAACGGCCGGAAGTTCCCGAACCTGCCGATCACGCCGGTGGTCCGCTCCGACGGCTCCGGTACGACGGCCCAGCTCACCACGTGGATGGACAAGGAGTACCCGTCGATCTGGCGGCCGTACTTCGGCCACAGCGGCCTCACGTCGTACTACCCGGTCAAGAGCGGCTCGCGGATGGTCGGCCAGGCCGGCTCGGACCAGGTGATGAACACCGTCTCGAGCTTCGCCGGCAACGGCGACATCGGGTACGTCGAGTACTCCTACCCGGTCAACAAGAACTACCCCGTGGTCAAGGTGCTCAACAAGGCGGGCTACTACGTCGAGCCCACGCAGTACAACACCGCCGTCGCCCTGACGAAGGCGAAGATCAACCAGGACAAGTCGTCGCAGCTCTACCTGACGCAGATCCTCGACGGCGTCTACACGAACCCGGACCCACGGGCCTACCCGATCTCGTCGTACTCCTACATGATCATCCCGACCGGGGCCACCGACTCGAGGATTAGCACCGCGAAGCGCCAGACCCTGGCGGACTTCCTCTACTACTCCCTGTGCCAGGGGCAGACGAAAGCGGGCCCCTACGGGTACTCGCCCCTGCCGCTCAACCTGGTACAGGCAGGCTTCCAGCAGATCGCCAAGCTCAAGAAGGCGGACCCGGCGGTCGACCTGACCAACCGCAGCGTGACGACCTGCAACAACCCGACCTTCGTCGCAGGGCACCTCTCGGAGAACCACCTGGCGCAGATCGCGCCGATGCCGGCCGCCTGCGACAAGCAGGGCGCGGGTCCGTGCGGCACCGACACCGGCAACAACCAGCCCTCGACCGACAACTCACAGCCCTCTGGCGGGTCGTCGTCGCCGACGGCCACGACCAGCGGCGGCCCGTCGGGCGGCACCAAGGGCTCGTCGCCGCCGAGCAGAGGCTCCTCCCCAGGAACAGCACCGGTGGGTGGCGCGGTCGACCCCAACACCGGCGCGGTCGTCCAGGCCGGCGCCGCCTCCACCGAGGTCTACGCGAACGCCACCGAGCTGGTCTCCGACCGGCCGGTGGACGACCGTGCGTTCAGCTGGCTCGCGGCCCTCGAGCTGGTCGCGCTGGTCACCGTTCCCGGGCTCTACGTCGCCTCCCGCAGCCGACGCCAGCGAGGGCAGCGAGGGCAGGGATGAGGAGCCCGCGTCGTCGTACCGCCGCCGCGGCCGGGATCGTCGCGCTGGGCCTGAGTGCGGGCGCCGCACTCGTGGGCAGCACCGCGCAGGCGACCACCGCGGTGCCGACCTCGGCCGTCACCTCGGGCGGGGCCGGCGCTCCGGTCTGGGCCAAGCCCTCCCACGACTCGTCGTGGCACCAGACCAAGGTGCTGACCCGGACCTTCACCAGGGCCGACGGCTCGACCCTCGAGTTCCCCTCCCACAAGGTCACGGTGCGGGTGAACCACACCGAGAACCTGCGCAGCCGCGAGCGGGTGCGCATCACCTGGTCGGGCGCGCAGCCGAGCGCGGCCCGTGCCAGCAACCCGTACGGCGAGAACGGGCTGCTCCAGGAGTACCCCGTCGTGATCATGGAGTGCCGCGGCGTCGACGACCCGGCGTTGCCGAAGGCCAAGCAGCTGTCACCGGACACGTGCTGGAGCGGCTCGGTCGCCGAGCGCTCGCAGGTGCTGCGCTCGCCGAGCGAGGCGTCGTGGATCCACGACCTCTACGCCACCCCGGCGGAGAAGGGGCCGATGACGGGGATGGACCCGTGGCCCGACGCCGCGGCCTGCCCGACCGCGAGCACGCCCGGCTTCTACGACCACCTCACGCCGTTCCGGAGCGTGAAGGGCAAGGTCTACCCGGCCTGCACGTCGACCCAGATGCCGCCCGAGGCGGCGGTGGGAGCGGCGTTCCTCCCCAACGAGCTCGCGGCCTACACCGACGTGAACGGCAAGGGGTCGGTGCAGTTCGAGGTGCGCACCGACGTCGAGAACGAGTCGCTCGGCTGCTCCCACCAGGTCGCCTGCTCGATCGTCGTCATCCCGATCAACGGCCTGAGCTGCGACCAGCCGTCGACCCCGGCCACCGTGTCGGACACCGCGTGCCGCAAGGGTGGCCAGTTCCCGCCCGGTAGCAGCAACTTCGCCAACCAGGGCGTCGACCAGGCCGTGTCACCGGCGCTGTGGTGGTCGCCGTCCAACTGGCGCAACCGGTTCTCGGTCCCGATCTCCTTCGGTCTGCC
>JAHEXO010000636.1 GCA_023252065.1 Nocardioides sp.
AGCATCTCGGCGAAGCTCTCCACCAGGTCGACGATGCGGACCGGCGCGCCCATGTCGAGGACGTAGGTGGAGTCGCCGTCGGCCATCCGGGCGGCCTCGAGGACCGGTCCGACTGCTTCCTCGATGGTCATGAAGAACCGGGTGACGTCCGGGTGCGTGACCGTCACCGGCGACCCGCTGGCCAGCTGCTCGCGGACCACGTGGAGCAGCGAGCCACGGCTGCCGAGCACGTTGCCGAACCGCACCGAGCACATGATCGTCGGCGACCCGGCATGCGCTCCGAGCACCATCTCGGCCAGCCGCTTGGTGGCTCCGAGCACGGAGGTCGGGTTGGCTGCCTTGTCGGTGGAGATCAGGACGAACTTCTCGACCTCGTGGGCGATCGCCACCTCGACGAGGTTCTCGGTGCCGCTGACGTTGGACTTCACGCCCTCGCAGGGGTGGTGCTCCAGGATCGGCAGGTGCTTGAGGGCCGCGGCGTGGAAGACGACCTGCGGCCGGTGCTCGCGGAACACCTGGTAGAGCCGCTCGCGGTCACGGATGTCACCGACCACGACCGAGTCGGTGTCGAGCAGACCCTGACCCCAGACGTCGAGCTGCAGCCGGTGCAGGTTCGACTCGTCGTGGTCGAGCATCACCAGCTCCTCCGGCCCGCACGCGGCGACCTGGCGGCACAGCTCGCTGCCGATCGACCCGCCGGCCCCGGTGACCAGGACCCGCTTGCCGGTGATCACGTCGCAGGCGCCCTGGCTGGTCACGTGGATCTCGGGACGCCCGATGAGGGGCCCGATCTGCAGGGCGCGCATGTCGGTGCCGGCGACGTCACGCTGGAGCGCGGCCAGGAACGGCGGCAGGTGGCTGACCGAGGCACCGCGAGCCGCGCTGCGCCGGCCGAGCGCCCGCACGACGCTCGTGGGCAGGCTGGGGATCGCGATCACGACCACCTCCGCGCCGGTCGCGTCGATGACCTCCTCGAGCTCGTTGAGCGTGCCCAGCACGGGAAGGCCGGAGATCAGGCTGTTGTGCAGGCGAAGGTCGTCGTCGACGAAGCAGACCGGCGTCAGCCCGAACGACGTGACGTGCAGCAGGTCGCGGCTCAGGGCGCGGCCGGCCTCGCCGGCGCCGACGACGACGGTGCGGAGCCCGGTGACCGGGGTGGCCTCCGGGCGGCCGGGATCGGTGCTGCTCAGAGCGACGGACATGACTCTCCTCGGTGTGCGGATCGGAAGGCGTCGGCGACGGCCTCGCAGGTCGTGTCGACCTGGTCGTCGCGTAGCCGTGGGTACATCGGGAGGGAGAGGAGCTGGTCGAACAGCCGGTCGGCGCCGGCCAGCCCCCCACGCGGGATGACAGAGCTCGCCCGGAACCACGTCAGCTGGTGGACCGGGATGAAGTGCACGGAGGTCGAGATCTCCCGGGCCGCAAGGGCCGCCTGGACCTGGTCGCGGAGCCCGCCGCCGACGCGGACCGGGTAGAGGTGCCAGGCGTGGACGCCCTCGCCGGCGCGAGGCCGGTGGGGCAGGCCGAGACCGTCGATCCCGGCCAGCCCCGCGTCGTAGCGGGCCGCCAGCTCGTGGCGCCGCTCCTGCCAGCCCGGCAGTGCCTGCAGCTGAGCCCGGCCGATGGCCGCCTGCAGGTCGGTCAGGTTGGCCTTGAGACCGGCCTCCTCGACGTCGTACCGCCAGCCGCCTCCGGGGAGGTAGCGGCGCCAGGCGTCGGCCGACATGCCGTGCAGCCGGGTCCGGCGCATCCACGCGGCCCGCTCGGGGTCGTCGGTGGTGACCATCCCGCCCTCGCCGATCGGCAGGTTCTTGGTCGCGTAGAAGCTGAAGCAGACCGCGGACCCGGCACCGACCGGCACCCCCTGGTGCTCGGTGCCGAGCGCGTGCGCGGCGTCCTCGACGACCCGCTCGAGTGGCAGCCCTGCGGCCGCAGCCAGCGCCGCGGTGTCGACCGGGTCGCCGGCCCAGTGGACCAGGACCATCGCCTCCGGACGCATCGCGGCGGCTGCGCGCGCGACGGTCTCGGGTGTGGGGACCCCCGTGACGTCGTCGACGTCGACCAGCACCGGGCGGAGTCCGGCGTGCATGATGGCCTGGACCGCACCACAGAAGGTGAGGGTCGAGGTCAGCACGGCGGATCCCTCGGGCAGGTGCAGCGACCGCAGGGACAGCTCGATCGCCGCTGTGCACGACGACACCGCCACTGCGTGGTCGGCGCCGACGACCTCGGCGAACTCGGATTCGAACGCGCCGACCTCCGGCCCGGACGTCACCCATCCGGACGCGAGCACTCTCGCCGCGGCCTCGCGCGCGGCCGGCGTGATGTGGCAGTCAGCGAACGCGACTGCATGAGTCCGTGCGTCAGCACGGACAGTTCCCCCCGGAACCATCTTCCCCCCAAGTGGTTCAACCTGCCCTGCGAATCTACGAGCGGCGGCAGGGCCCGGCATCGCACAGGGTGATGAGAAGGACTACGCCGTTCGGCGTAGCCTTTTGTTCACCCGAACGT
>JAHEXO010000089.1 GCA_023252065.1 Nocardioides sp.
CGCGGTGGGAGGCACGCGGTCGAGAGCAGCAGCCATGGGACGAACGGCAGCCAGATGCGCTCCACCTCGGCCTTGCTCATCCGCGAGGCGTCGGCCAGCACGATCGCCAGCGCTGCCGACCCCACCATCAGCCGTACGGCGCGGGGCGACCGCCGGCCGGCGGCCAGGAGCGAGCCGATCCCGGCACCGAGCGCCGGGCCGGCGCTGATCGCCAGCGCGGCCAGGTCACCCCACAGCCAGTACGACGCAGGGCGGGACGAGGCGATGCCCGCCCAGTAGCGGTCGTTCAGCACCGGGTAGGCCTCCCACAGCCGGAAGCCGAGTGCTGCCAGCACGAGCACCGGCGCGAGGGCACCCAGCGCGACCGGCGGCAACGGCCGCCACGACCGGCCGGCCAGCATCACCGCCACGACCAGGGGGGCCAGCAGGACCAGGCCGTAGGAGAGCAGGAGGCAGCAGCCGAGCAGGAGGCCCCCGAGCAGACCCCAGCCCCAACACGCGATCCGGCCCGTCGAGACCGTGGCCGCGGCCACCGCCGCAAGGCCCCACGCAGCCACCGCGGCGAACACCCCGTCGGCCGACACCGCCACCCAGATGGCTGCCGGCGCGAGCACGAGGAACGGCGCCACGCGTCGTGCCACGTCCTCGGCACCGAGGCGTCGGAGGGTGACGAGCACGGCGACCGGCGTGGTGCACCCGACGAGGGTGATGGTCAGGGCGCCGGCGAAGGCGCCGCCGAGACCGACGCTCACCAGACCGACGAACAGCAGCAGGGCACCCGGCGGGTGGCCCGCCACGTGGGTCTCCCAGCTGCCGGGTACACCGGCCGGGATCCGGTCGACGAAACCGCGGAGCATGGCGGGGACGTCGTGGATCGTGCGGGCCGTGGGCAGGTACTCGTTGTGGTTCACGATCTCGTGGGTCAGCCCCGCCCGGCCGTCCACGAAGGCTAGCGCGAGCGTCCACGCCACGGTCGCGCCGTACGTCGTGAGGAGGAGCCACCGCCACCGGAGTCTCGCGGCGAGGGTGAAGCCCTGCCACACCCCGACAGCCGCGACGACCACCGCCACCGGCGTGCCCCACCCCACCGCCGCCTCGACGTATCCAGCCATGGGCGCGAACGGCCGCACCGGATGCAGGCTCGCGTGCACGGGCCAGTCCGCGAGGGCGGGCACCGAGACCGCCGCGGCGATCAGCACGAGTGCGACCACCAGCCCGGCCCAGGGCGCACGGTCGTAGCGGGCGGCTGGCACGCGGCCCAGGCTAGGGGCGCGCAACGCCACCGAGGGCCGCGGCGGCGCGATGTCAGCGTTCCGTAAGCGGCAGGCACCCCGACCGACCCCTCCCCGCTCCTAGCGTGATCGACATGGAGATCGAGCCCACGTGCGACCTCGTGCTCCCGTGCCACAACGAGGCGGGAGCACTGCCAGGTCTGCTGTCCGAGGTGCCCCCGGGCTTCTCGGCGATCGTGGTCGACAACGGCTCCACCGACGCGACCGCCGACGTCGCGCGGGGCCACGGGGCCCGCGTCGTCGGCGAGTCGCGGCTCGGCTACGGCGCCGCCGTGCAGGCCGGGATCGAGGCCGCCACGGCGGACTACATCGCGGTGATGGACGGCGACGGGTCCTTCGACCCGGCCGAGCTGCCGGCGCTGCTGGCTGCAGTGGCCGAGGGACGGTGCGACCTGGCGCTGGGACGCCGGCGCCCGGTCTCAGCGGGGGTCTGGCCGTGGCACGCGCGAGCCGGCAACGCGCTGGTGGTGTGGTGGCTGCGCCGGTCGGTCGGCTTCCCGGTGCACGACCTGGCCCCCATGCGCGTCTGTCGGCGCGAGGCCCTGCTCGACCTGGAGGTCCACGACCGGCGCTTCGGCTACCCCCTGGAGCTCCTGCGGAAAGCCACCCTGGCCGGCTGGCGGCTCGAGGAGCACGACGTGACCTATCGGCCACGTGCGGCCGGCACGGTGTCGAAGGTCAGCGGCAGCCTGCGCGGCACGACCCGCACCGCCCACGACTTCTGGAAGGTGCTGACGTCCGCGGAGGCCGGGGCATGAGGGCGCTGGTCATGGCCAAGGCGCCCGTGCCGGGACGGGTGAAGACCCGGCTCGGTGTCCGGGTCGGCATGGAGGCGGCCGCCGGGCTCGCGGCCGCCGCGCTCCTCGACACCCTCGCCGTCTGTCGCTCCGCCTTCGCCGAGTGCCATCTCGCGCTCGACGGCGACCTCGCCGACGCCGTCCGGTCGGACGCGCTGCGACGCAGCCTCGACGGCTGGACCGTGCATCAACAGCGAGGCAACGGCCTCGGGGAGCGGTTGGCCCAGGCCCATGCAGACGCCGTCGGCGCCGGCCCGACCGTCCAGGTCGGGATGGACACCCCGCAGCTCACGACCACCGACCTGCGCACGGTCGCCGAGGCGGCCGCCGACGGCGACGCCGTGCTCGGCCCGGCGACCGACGGCGGCTGGTGGGTGCTGGCCCTCAGCGACGCGTCGGCGGCGGCGGCCCTGGCCGACGTACCGATGTCGCGGCCCGACACCTTCGACGCCACCCGCAGGGCGTTGGTCGCGGCCGGACAGACCGTCCGCCTCGGGCACGAGCTCACCGACGTCGACACCGTCGACGAGGCGGCGCAGGTGGCGGGCTCCCTCACCGGGGGCCACTTCCTCGAGGCCTGGCTGAGGGTGACGGCGTGACCGCCCTGCCGCCGGCCAGCGTCTACACCCATGCCCTGCAGGGACATCCCTGCACGCTGTGGGCGGGCGACCTGGCCCCGCAGCCGCTTCCCACGCACGCCTGGCTCTCCGGTGCCGGGCCGGCCGACCAGGCCCTGCTGGCCGACTGCCACGGCCCGACCATCGACATCGGGTGCGGGCCGGGCCGGATGTCGGAGGCCCTGGCGCTGGCCGGCCACGCGGTCCTCGGCATCGACGTCGTCCCGGAGGCGGTCCGGCAGACCCGCACGCGCGGGGTGCAGGCCCTGCGGCGCAGCGTCTTCGACCCGGTGCCGGGTGAGGGCCGGTGGCAGACGGCGCTGCTCGCCGACGGCAACATCGGCATCGGCGGCGACCCGGTGGCGCTGCTCGAGCGCGTCCGCGACCTGGTCCTGCCGCAAGGCCGCGTCGTCGTGGACGTCGCACCGTGGGGCACCGGCGTGGTCACCCGCCACGTCATGCTAGAGACCTCCCACGGCCGGAGCGGGGAGTTTCCCTGGACGGCCGTGGGCGCCGACGCCATCCAGGCCGTCGCCTCCGCAGCCGGGCTCGGAGGCGCGACCGAGCACCGGTACGGCGACCGCCGGTGGGCCGTGATCGAGGCCCGGCCGTGAAGACCGTGACCCGTCCCCGCGTGCCCGACGAGCGCGACTTCACCTCCTGGCTGCGCAGCCCCGCCGTGACCGCCCGCGTCGGCCTGTGGCTCGGGATCTGCTTCGGCCTGGCCTTCGTCACGGGTCTGGTCAGCCACTGGGCGCAGACCCCGACGCCCTGGCTGCCGTTCCCGACCAGCCCCAGCTGGGGCTACCGGGTCACCCAGGGGCTCCATGTCGTCGCCGGCACCGCGGCCGTGCCGCTGCTGCTGGTCAAGCTCTGGACCGTCTTTCCGAAGCTGCTCGCCCGGCCGCCCCGGGAGGTGCGCGACCTCGCGGTGCACGGCCTCGAGCGGGTCTCCATCGCCGTGCTGGTGGCTGCCGCGATCTTCCAGCTCGTCACCGGGCTGGCGAACGCCGCCCAGTGGTACCCCTGGCACTTCAACTTCCGCCCCACCCACTACGCGCTCGCCTGGATCGCCATCGGCGCGCTCGTCGTGCACGTCGCGGTGAAGCTGCCGATCATCCGCGTGGCCCTGACCACCGACGTCGACAGCACCGACCAGGACCGGCCCACGATGCAGGCAGGGGCCGGCGTGATGTCGCGCCGGGGACTGCTGCGCACCACCTGGGCCGCTGCCGGGGTCGCCGTGCTCGCCACCGCCGGCGCGACCGTGCCCTGGCTGCGCAAGGTGTCCGTGCTGGGCGTCCGCTCAGGGGACGGCCCTCAGGGCGTCCCGGTCAACCACTCCGCGGTCTACCGCGGGGTGGTGCCGGCCGCCACCAGCGCGGCGTACCGGCTGACGGTGGCGTACGGCGACCGCGAGACGACGCTGAGCCTGGCCGACCTGCGGGCCATGCCGCAGACGACGGCATCCCTCCCGATCGCCTGCGTCGAGGGCTGGAGCGCCGGCGCGACCTGGACCGGCGTGCCGGTGCGTGACCTGCTCGACCTGGTCGGTGCTCCGGCCGGCAGCGAGGTGCTCGTCGAGTCGCTCCAGCAGCACGGCGGCGAGCGGGTCAGCGTGCTGGCCGGCAACTTCTCCGACCACCCGCACACGTTGCTGGCACTCGACCTGGCCGGCGAGCCGTTGTCGCTCGACCACGGCTTCCCGTGCCGCCTGATCGCTCCCGACCGGCCCGGCGTCCTGCAGACCAAGTGGGTCGGACGGCTGGAGGTGACCTCGTGATGCGCGCAGCCCGGAGGGTGGCGCTGGTCGTCGGCGTCGCTGCCACGACGTACGGCGTGTGGCTGCTGCTCGACCTCGGCTGGGCCAACACCCGCTCGACCCTGGTCTGGCTCGTCGGCGGGGTCGTGCTGCACGACGGTGTCTTCGCGGTCGTGGTGCTGGCCGTGGCCCTCGTCGCCGTGCGGGTGGCTCCCGGCGACCGTCTCGCCCCGTGGGTCGTCGCGCTGGTCATCCTGGTGCCGGTCACCCTGCTCGGCATCCCCGAGCTCGGCCGCTTCGGTGCCCGCGCCGACAACCCGACCCTCCTCGACCGTCCTTACTGGCTCGGCTGGTCGGTGATGGTCACACTGGTGGTCGTGGGCGTGCTCGTCGGTGCCCTGGCGACCAGACGGCGTCGTGCCGTTCGAGGGGGTGACGATGACACGAGTGCTCGTGGTCGATGACGACGTGACCGTGCGCGAGGTCGTCGTCACCTACCTGCGCGCCGCCGGGCACGAGGTCGACGAGACGGCGGACGGTGAGGGTGCGCTCAGCCTGCTGCGCGACCACCCGGCCGACCTCGTCGTCCTCGACCTGATGCTCCCGGGGATCGACGGGCTCGAGGTCTGTCAGCGGCTGCGCGACCGGGGCGACGACCTGCCGGTGATCATGCTGACGGCGCTCGGCTCCGAGACCGACCGGGTGGTCGGGCTGGAGCGCGGCGCCGACGACTACGTCACCAAGCCCTTCAGCCCCCGCGAGCTCGTGCTCCGCGTCGACTCGGTCCTGCGACGCGCGGGCGAACGAGCCGGGGCCGGCGTCCGCGGCACGGTCACCGACGGCGACCTGGTCGTGGACTCGACCGAGCACACCGCGACCCTGGCCGGCCGCCGGCTGTCCCTGACCGCCCGAGAGTTCGACCTGCTGCGCTTCTTCCTGTCCCACCCGGGCCAGGCGTTCTCGCGTGAGGAGCTCCTCCAGAAGGTGTGGGGCTGGTCGTTCGGCGACCAGTCGACGGTGACCGTGCACGTGCGCCGTCTCCGCGAGAAGGTGGAGACCGACCCGACCCATCCCGTGCGCCTCGCGACGGTGTGGGGCGTGGGCTACCGGTGGGAGCCGTCGCCATGACCCAGGACCAGCTCACCATCATCTGGACCACTGCCGCGTGGTCGGGCAGCGTCGCGGTCGTCGGTGGCGTCCTGATCTGGTTCGGCCGTCGCGCCTCCGTGCGCTGGCTGACGGTCGGCGTCGCCATGGTCGCCGTACTGGCCGTGCTGGCCGGCACGCTGGCGACCTCGAGGGAGATGTTCCTGTCGCGGCACGACCTGGGCGTGGTCGGTCTCGTGGCCACCGTGGCCGGGGTCGTCGCCCTGGCGTTCGCGCTCGCGGTCGGCATCGCGCTGGCCCGGTGGGCCCGAGACCTGCAGGAGCGGGCCCGCGCCTTCGGGGAGAGCGGCGAGTTCACCGCGACGGCGGCCACCGGTCCCGCGGAGTTCGAGCAGCTGGCGGCCGAGCTCCGCCGCACCAGCGCCACGCTCGCCGAGTCGCGGGCCCGCGAGGTCGCTCTCGAGCAGTCGCGTCGCGAGCTGGTGTCGTGGGTCTCCCACGACCTGCGGACGCCGCTCGCCGGGCTCCGCGCCATGACCGAGGCGCTCGAGGACGGTCTCGCCGACGACCCTGCCCGCTACCACGCGCAGATGCGGGCGGAGGTCGAGCGGATGGTGCGGATGGTCGACGACCTCTTCGAGCTCTCCCGCATCCATGCCGGAGTCATGCGGCTCAGCCCGCAGCCGGTCGCGCTGGGCGACGTCGTCAGTGAGGCGCTCGCGAGCGCCGACTCGGTCGCCCGGGCGCGCGGCGTACGGCTGGACGGCGCGGTCGACCAGGGCGTCCTGGTCACCGCCGACCCCGCCGGCCTCTCGCGGGTGGTGTCCAACCTGCTGATGAACGCCATCCGGCACACGCCCGCCGACGGCGTCGTCGAGGTTCAGGGCCGGGTGGTCGACGACGGTGTCGAGCTGTCGGTGACCGACGGCTGCGGAGGGTTGAGCGAGGACGACATGGCCCGGGTCTTCGACGTCGCCTGGCAGGGCAGCACGGCGCGCACCCCCGACCACGTCGACGGGTCGGGCGGCGCCGGGGCGGGCCTCGGCCTGGCGATCGTCAAGGGCATCGTCGAGGCCCACCTCGGCCAGGTCGCGGTAGCCAACCAGGAGCCGGGGTGCCGGTTCCTGGTGCGGCTGCCGGCCTGACGGCGGGCAGGCGCGGTCAGCGCGGGAAGTCGCGGAACGTGTCGAGCAGTGTCGCCTGCATCTCCTCGGAGAGGGTCTCCACCGGGATCTCCCCCAGCACCGACGCCGTCTCCTTCATCTGCTCCAGGTACGTCGTGCAGCCCGGGCAGTACGCCACGTGGCGCTCGAACCGCTCGACCGTCTCCTCGTCGAGCGCACCCTCCAAGTAGTCGGTGACGAGCTCGACGAGCTCCTGGCAGGTCAGGTCGGCCATCAGACCTCAGCGGTATTCGGGGTTCTCGTAGTCGAACCGGCAGCCGGCGTCCCACTCCGACCGTTGGTTGCCGTAGGCCGGCACCCCACCGGCGTCCTTGAGGATGCGGGCCAGGTGGATCAGGTTCCACGTCATGAAGGTGGTGTTGCGGTTGGTGAAGTCGTTCTCCGGCCCGCCGCTGCCCGGGTCGAGGTAGGACGGCCCCGGGCCGGCTTCGCCGATCCAGCCGGCATCGGCCTGCGGCGGGATCGTGTAGCCGATGTGCTGCAGCGTGTAGAGCACGTTGTGGGCGCAGTGCTTGATGCCGTCCTCGTTGCCGGTGATCAGGCAGCCGCCGACCCGGCCGTAGTAGAGGTACTGTCCGGCGTCGTTGAGCAGGTGGGAGCCGCCGTAGAGCCGCTCGTGCACCTGCTTCATCACCGAGCTGTTGTCGCCCAGCCAGATCGGGCCGGCCAGCACCAGGATGTCGGCGGCCTTGACCTTCTCGAAGATCTCCGGCCAGTCGTCACTCGCCCACCCGTGCTCGCGCATGTCGGGCCAGACCCCGGTCGCGATGTCGTGGTCGATCGCCCGGACGACCTCGACCTGCACCCCGTGCGCCTCCATGATGTGGCGGCTCGCGTCGACC
>JAHEXO010000637.1 GCA_023252065.1 Nocardioides sp.
CCTGGGACGCGATGGTCCGTCGGGTACGACGCGTGGACGGCACCGTGGTGATCAGCCACGAGATCCTGGCCCCCGCCCCTCCGGAAGAGATCGCCCGGCTCAAGCGCGACCTCGCCGGCAGCGAGCTCCACGTCGTCTACTCCGCCCGCGACCTGGCCCGCCAGGCGCCGGCCGGCTGGCAGGAGAGCATCAAGCAGGGCCGGCGCTGGACCTACAGCCGCTACCTCAACCGCGTCGTGCGTGGGCGCCCGTGGTTCGCACGGGCCTTCGACCTGCCCACCGTCCTGACGCACTGGGGCGAGGGCCTTCCGCCCGAGCACGTCCACGTCGTCACCGTCCCGCAGGCCGACGCCGTCGCGGCCGAGCCCGACCTCCTGTGGCACCGCTTCTGCCGAGCCTTCTCGATCGACCCGGCCTGGGCGCCGGTCGACAGCGACTCGACCAACGCGTCCCTCGGCAGTGCCGAGACCCAGGTCCTGCGCCGGCTCAACCAGCGCCTCGGGCGCAGCGTCCGCCGCGACAATCAGTTCGACGAGCTGATCCTCGGCATGCTCGCCACCGAGACGCTCGGCCGCCGTTCGCAGCCGATCCTGCTGCCGCCCGAGCTCCATGGCTGGGCCGAGGAGCGGGGCCAGGAGTTCGTGGAGTGGCTCGCCACCAGCGGGGTCGACGTCGTCGGCGACCCGACCGACCTCCTCCCCGCGCCCGTGCCCGCCCAGACCTTCAAGCACCCCGACCGCGTCCCCCAGAAGGCGCAGCTCCGCGCGGCCCTCGACGCGCTGGCGGCGATGACCCGCGAGGCAGCCGAGCGTCCCGACCCCGGGGACACCCTGCGCGGCAAGGTACGCCGGGCCCGCAAGGCCGCCGCGCGGTGACCGGCGACGGTGAGGCGCGCGGCTGGGGATGGGTGGCCCACCTCCGCGGTGGCGGTACGACGCCCTGGGCCGAGTGGCACGCACCGGCACCCCCCGCCGAGCAGGGCGGCCTCTACCTCCCCGGCGCCCAGCAGCTCGAGCTCCTACGCCGGCTCAACGCCGTACGAGGACCCTCGCCGGCGCTGGCCGAGCGGGTGCTCGCCACCAGCGCGCCCGGCCGCGGTCGCCCCGACCTCGGCCTGGTCGGCGTCCTTGCGGAGTCCCGCTTCGGCCCGCCGCCGGTCGACCCGGCCGAGCTGCCGACCCACGAGCTGGTGCGGGTGACGACGTCGCTCATCGCTGAGGACGTCGCCCACGCCGGCGACCCGGCTCCGCAGCGCCCTGCCCGGCTCCTCCGTCGCCGCTACCGCGTGCTCGGCGACCCCGAGCTCGCCCGCCCGGTGCGTGAGGCCCTGATCGCCGACCGGCGCCCGCCCGGTGGCAGGTCGGCGGTCGTGGTCGTGACCGGCACCGACGTGGCCTCGATGCTCGTCCACGTCTGGACGGCGCGCTCTTTCGGCGCCGGCGCCCGACCGTGGCCCGAGTGGATCTCCACCGAGGTACGGCGCCCCACCCTGCTGGCGGGCATCGACCTGGCCGCGCTCGCGGCCGGCTGGGCCGGCCGGGTCGGGTCCGCCCGCGTTCACGTCCTGCTGGGCGACCCGCGCCCGGCCACGCGCCTCGCCGGCGCCCGCCGGGTCCGTCCGGTGCTGCTCGACCTGTCTGCCGACGCGGTCGAGCTGGCCCGGCGGACCGGGCCGGTGCTCGGCTCGCTGGTCAGCCCGGAGCTCCGCACGCAGCTGATGTGGCACCGGCTGCGCCCGGTCCTGGCCGCCACGGGGGGACCGCCGCTGGTCGTGCCCGACCGACACCGAGCCCGGCTGGTCGAGCAGACCGCCTCCCTCCGGCGGCGACTCGCCCTCGGTGACTACGCTGTCCACGGCGAGCTCCCGGATCCCTCGGACCGGCCCGGCGTGACCGCCCCCGACGAGGAACGGGTGCTGGCCCTGGCGATGCGGCTGCTGCTGGACGCCCCCTTCGCCGCTCCTGGAGCCGAGACCGGTGCGGGAGGCGAGGCACCCGCCGATCCGCAGGACACCACGACCGAGGCAGGTGAGGACACGTGAGCAAGCGGGTCCTCCTGCACGTCGGCACCCCCAAGACCGGCACGTCGTACCTCCAGCACGTGCTGTTCAACAACCGGCGCGTGCTGCGCGAGCACGGGATCTCCTACCCCGCCGACCGGTTCGACGCCCACTTCCTGGCCGCCCTCGACCTGATGCGGATGCCGTGGGGCGGGCTCGAGGTCGACGCCATCGGGGCCTGGGACCGGCTCGCGAAGTCCGTCCGTGGCTGGGACGAGACCTCGGTGATCAGCCACGAGATCCTGGCCACCGCGTCGCGGTCGCAGATCGGCCGCGCCCTGGACTCGCTCGGCCACGGCCACGGCACCGAGGTCCACCTGGTGCTGTCGGTCCGCGACCTCGTGCGCCAGATCCCCGCGGAGTGGCAGGAGAACGTCAAGCACCGCGCCGCCCTCGGCTACGGCGCGTTCCTCGACAAGATCCAGGATCCCCGGCGCGAGGGCCGGATC
>JAHEXO010000090.1 GCA_023252065.1 Nocardioides sp.
CGGCCGGCTCCGCCATCTGGACGAAGACCGCGGGGTCGTCTGTCGGGAACCGCGGCGAGGTCTGGCACAGCAGGTCGGTGTCGCCCGCAGAGGTCTGGAACTTCACGGCCATCCCCCGGATGTCCGGCTTGCCGTCCGGCCAGACCGAGGTGCCGGCGCCGTTGGACCAGCGCACCAGGACCGGCGTGGGCGTCCCGTCGAGGTGCGCTGCCCGGCACAGCGCCGTCGCCTCGGGCGCGGCGGTGAAGGTTCCCTCGTAGAAGGCACCTTTGGCATGAGCGGCTCGGTAGCCCGGCGGCGGCGCGAACGGAGCGCTCAGCTGGTCGATGGCCTGCTCCGGAGTGATCATCAGCGGAGCGTAGCCCTCAGCCGGCCGGGACCTCGAGGGTCTGCTCGCGACCGGGACCGACGCCGACGCCCCAGATGCGGGTACCGGACATGTCCTCGAGCGCGCGGACGTAGGCCTGCGCGTTGGCCGGCAGGTCGGCGAACCTGCGACAGCCGGAGATGTCCTCCCACCACCCGTCGAGTCGCTCGTAGACCGGCTTCGCGTGGTGGAACTCGGTCTGCGTCATCGGCATCTCGTCGTGCCGCACGCCGTCGACGTCGTAGGCCACGCAGACCGGCACCTTCTCCCAGCTCGACAGCACGTCGAGCTTGGTCAGGAACAGGTCTGTCAGCCCGTTGACCCGGGAGGCGTAGCGCGCGACCACGGCGTCGTACCAACCACAGCGGCGGTCACGTCCGGTGGAGACGCCCACCTCGCCGCCGATCTTCCAGAGCTTCTCGCCGTTCTCGTCGAACAGCTCGGTCGGGAACGGGCCCGAGCCGACGCGGGTCGTGTAGGCCTTGATCACGCCGATCACCCGGTCGATGCGGGTCGGGCCGACCCCGGCACCCGTGCACACCCCACCGGCGACGGCGTTGGACGACGTCACGAAGGGGTAGGTGCCGTGGTCGACGTCGAGCATGGTGGCCTGCGCGCCCTCGAAGAGCACCGTCTTCCCCTCGTCGAGCGCCTCGTTGAGCAGCAGGGAGGTGTCGGCGACCATCGGCCGCAGCCGGTCGGTGTAGGCCAGGAGCTCCTCGACGACGGCGTCCACGTCGACCGCTCGCCGGTTGTAGACCTTGGCGAGCACCTGGTTCTTCAGGTCGAGGCTGGCCTCGACCTTGGCCCGCAGGATCTTCTCGTCGAACAGGTCGGCGACCCGGATGCCGACGCGGGCGACCTTGTCGGCGTACGTCGGGCCGATGCCGCGCCCGGTCGTGCCGACCTTGTTCGCGCCGAGGAAGCGCTCGGTCACCTTGTCGATGGTCTGGTGGTAGGAGGCGATGACGTGGGCGTTGGCACTGACGACCAGCCGGGTGACGTCGACACCACGCGCCGCGAGGCCGTCGAGCTCGCGGAACAGGGCCTCGGGCGAGACCACGACGCCGTTGCCGATCACGGCGGTGCAGCCGGGGGTGAGGATGCCGCTGGGGAGCAGGTGGGTCGCGTACTTCTCGCCGTCGACGACGATGGTGTGGCCGGCGTTGTGGCCGCCGCTGGTGCGGACGACGTAGTCGATCTGCTCGGTGGTGGCGAGCAGGTCGGTCGCCTTGCCCTTGCCCTCGTCGCCCCACTGGGCTCCGAGGACCACGATCGCGGGCATCGCGGGACCTCCACTGCTCACGACGAGGGCGGCCGGGCGGGCCTCGGGCGGTCGCGACCATACCCCACCGGGGGAGCCCCGGCGGTCCGCGCATCGGTAGGGTCCGCCCCGTGGACCCCCTCCTCGTGATCACGAACGCCGACGCCGGCACGGCCGACGAGGAGTCCCTCGAAGCGGCTCTGGCCATCCTGCGCGAGTCCTGCTCGGTGGAGGTGCAGGCCACCTCGAAGCCGGGTGAGCTCGACGGCGTGCTCCACCGCGCTGCCTCGCGCCGGATCGTGGTGGCTGGTGGCGACGGCAGCCTGCACGCCGTGGTCGCTGCGCTCCATCGCCGGCACGACCTCACCGACGCGGTCGTCGGGCTGATCCCGATGGGCACCGGCAACGACTTCGCCCGTTCGCTGGAGATCCCGCTCGACGTCGAGGAGGCGGCGCGGGTGGTCGTCACCGGCAAGGTGCGCCCGATGGACCTGATCGTCGACGAGCTCGGCGAGATCGTGGTCAACAACGTGCACATCGGCGCCGGGGCCCAGGCCAGCCGCCGCGGCGCCCGGTGGAAGGAGCGCCTCGGCTCGGTCGGGGTCGGCCAGGTGAACCTCGGCAAGCTCGGCTACCCGATCGGGGCCCTCCTCGCGGCCTTCCACCCGCCCAGCGTCCACATGCACGTCGAGGTGGACGGCAAGGTCGTCACCGACGTCGACCGGCCGGTGTTGATGGTCTCGGTCGGCAACGGCGCCCACGTCGGCGGCGGCACCGAGCTCACCCCCGAGGCCGACCCGCGCGACGGCAGGGTCGACGTGATGATCAGCCATGCGGTGGGACCGGTCGCCAAGGTCGGCTACGCCCTGCACCTGAGCCGCGGTGAGCACCACCACCGGGACGACGTGCAGTACCACCGGGCGACCCAGGTCGCGGTCTCCGGCGACGAGTTCTGGATCAGCGCCGACGGCGAGATCAGCGGGCCGGAGCGGCAGCGCACCTGGCACGTCGAGCCGGGCGCCTACTCCTTCATCCTGCCTGCGTAGTCGTCGCCCGCACCCCTACAGCCAGCCGCGGCGTACGGCCTCGGCGCCCGCCTGGAACCTCGTGTCGGCGCCGAGCTCGATCATCAGGTCGGAGATCCGACGGCGCACGGTGCGCAGGCTCATCCCCATCGTCCGGGCGATCTGCTCGTCCTTGGCGCCGGCGCGCAGCTGCCGGAGGATGAAGGTGCGCTCGGTGCGGTTGGCGCCGGACATCTCGTGGATCGGTACGCCGCGTTCCCAGTAGAGCTCGAACAGCAGGGTCAGCGCAGCGACCAGCGCCCCTTGCCGCACCAGCAGGCGGGGAGAGTCGGAGAAGCCCAGCGGCTCGGGCACGATCGCGTGCGTCCCCGCGATCACGAACAGCCGAGTCGGCAGGTCGTCGATCAGGCGCACCTCCTCCCCTTCCTCGACCCGCACCTGCAGGGTCTCGGGGGCCTCGTGGAGGGCGCGCAGGGGGTAGACCGCCCGCGAACGGCGCCCGGCTGCGACAGCGCGGCCGACGACGTGCGACATCGCCGACTCCCGCGGCATCGACCATGTGTCCGGCCGCAGGAAGAGCAGGTCGCCCCCGGTCTGCTCGATGATCTCGGTCAGCAGCGTGAGCGGGTTGCCGCCGGCACTCACCTCGCCGTCGAGCGCATGAACGTCGTCCACCTCGCCCGGGCCCGGGCGGGAGCCCGCCGCAACCAGGAGCGGCACCGCCCGCGCCAGGTCGTCGAGCCGGGCCTGCACGAGGTCGGCGTTCGCAGCCTCCCGGGCGATCGCGGCCGAGAGCACGTCGGCGGTGCGGAGCACGGTGACGTGGCCGTCCTCCAGCATCACGATGCCGTGCCGGATCAGCCCCGCCAACGCCTGCGGCACCTCGCCCCGGCCGATGCCCAGAGCGGCCGCGACGTCGGCCACCGGGGCCCCGGACAGGGGCAGCACCTGCTGGTAGCGCCGTTCGTCGGCCGGGCTCACGCCCAGCGTCGACAGCACGGACTCCGCGCGTCTCCTCGGCGACATGGCTGGCATGTTAGTGCCACTGACACCCCGGTACCGCGGCTTGGAGCGATCCAATGGCCATAATCGGCCACGACGAGCGACCTTCGGGTCGTCGGCCGGCACACATCGGGGGATGCTCCGGACACTCGTCACGAGGGCGCCGCCATCCGTGGTCGGCGCCCTCCGTCCGTCCGGGCCGGTCCGCCTTTCTCACTGCCGGAGATCGAGTCGGGTCGGCGACGCCTCGCGCGGTAGCGTTCTGGCCCGTCCCGGACCCCACCGACCAGCCCCCGCAGGAGCCTCTCGATGTCCCGATCCACGCCGCACCGCGAGCCCCACGACTGGGTGACCCGCGCCGCCGACGACGCGATCCGGCACCACGAGAAGTCCGGGGCCTCAGGGCCGGTCACCTGCTCCTCGGGAGCGTCGCCGTCCGGGCGGGTCCACCTGGGCAACCTGCGTGAGTTCCTGATGCCCCACTTCGTGGCCGACGAGCTACGACGCCGTGGCGTCCCCGTGCGCCACCTGCACGTGTGGGACGACTACGACCGCTTCCGCAAGGTGCCCGTGGGCGTCGACCCGTCGTGGGCCGACCACATCGGCCGGCCGCTGACCGCCGTCCCCGACCCCTGGGGCTGCCACGCGTCGTGGTCGGACCACTTCAAGGAGCCCCTGGTCGCGGCGCTCCACGAGCTGGGCGTCGACATGGAGGAGATCTCCCAGACCGAGCGCTACCGGGCCGGGGTCTACCGCGACGAGGTCCTGCGCGCCGTACGCCACCGGGCCGAGATCGACGCCGTCCTCGCCCGGCACCGCACCAAGCGACCGCCCGCCTCGGAGGCCGGTGCCGCCACTGACGACACCAGCGAGCACGCCGCCCAGGAGGCCGAGGCGATGGCCGACTCGGTCGCCCACGACGACGAGAGCCAGAGCGGTGTGGGCTACTTCCCGTTCCGGGCCTACTGCCGCGACTGCGGGCGGGACACCACGACCGTGACGTCCTACGACGACGACACCACCGACCTGACCTACACCTGCTCGGTCTGCGACTACCACGGCGCCACCAACCTCGCGACCCAGGACGAGGGCAAGCTGGTCTGGAAGGCCGACTGGCCGATGCGCTGGGCCTTCGAGCACGTCGACTTCGAGCCCGCGGGCATGGACCACGCGACGCCCGGCTCGTCGTTCACCGTGGGTCACGAGCTGGTCGAGACGGTGTGGGACTACCCGAGGCCGGCGTGGTTCGGCTACGGGTTCGTCGGCTTCGCCGGGGTGCAGAAGATGTCGTCGTCGGCCGGCGGCGCTCCGACCGCCGAGGAGGCCCTGCGCGTGCTCGAGCCCGGGATCCTGCGCTGGCTCTACGTGCGGCGGCAGCCCAAACAGACCTTCGACATCGACTTCGGGCCCGAGGTCGTGCGGCTGTACGACGAGTGGGACGCGCTCGCCCGCAAGGCCGCCGACCCGGAGAGGCGCGACGCCCAGGTGCTGGCCTACGACCGGGCGGCGGCGACCCAGACCGCCGGGCGGCTGCCCTCGCCCGAGGTCGTCGTACCGTTCCGGACCCTGGCGTCGGTCGCCGACGTGACCGCCGGCTCGGCCGACCAGATCAGCCGGATCATCTCCCACCTCGGCCACGCCCACGACTCGGTCGGCCAGCTCGAGCCGCGGCTGTCGCGGGCGATGGCGTGGACCGCGGAGTTCGTGCCGGCGGCCGACCGGACGACCGTGCGGTCGGAGCCCGACGTGGCCGCGATCGAGGCCCTCACCGCGCAGGAGCGCGAGTGGGTCGCGCTGCTCCTGCAGGGGCTGCTAAGCGACCTCGAGCTCGAGCAGGTGACCGCCCTGGTCTACGGCGTACCGAAGCTCGCCCGGGGGCTCTCGCTCGACGACAAGCCGACCGACGAGGTGAAGGCCGACCAGAAGGAGTTCTTCCGGCTGCTCTACCACCTGCTCGTCGACGCCGAGCGTGGTCCGCGGCTGCCGACCCTGATCGTCGCGCTGGGCGCCGAGCGGGTGCGGACGCTCCTGGGCGGGTGAGTCGCTCGCCTGCGAGAAACCGCTGCGAAAGTCTGTTTCCGACCGTCGTGGATGGCCGATCTCGCAGCGGTTTCTTCGCCGAGACGACTAGCCCAGCAGCGCGTCGTACGCCGCGGGGCTGGAGTCGCGGAGGAACTCCGAGCAGCGCTGCCACTCCGCCTCCTCGCCGATGGCGCGGGCGCTGAGTGCGAGGAGGGCCAGGCTGCGCAGGAAGCCGCGGTTGGGCTCGTGCTCCCACGGCACCGGGCCGTGGCCCTTCCAGCCGTTGCGGCGCAACAGGTCGAGGCTGCGGTGGTAGCCGACCCGGCTGTAGGCGTAGACGGTCACGTCGTCGGCGCCCTGCTGCTGCGCCTGACCCGCCAGGGCCGCCCAGGCGGCCGGCGACTCCGGGTGACGTCGTACGACGGCTCCGGGCGCCTCACCCCCGGCGAGCTCGGCGTCGGCCGGGTCTGCGGGCAGGCGGGTCTCGGGCGGCTGGGCCATGAGGTCGACGTGACTCATGGGCTCATCCTGCCCGCTGGGGAATCGTTGTCGGCGGCCGGGTGTTGACTGCTGTCGTGGCTACCCAGACTCCGACGCGCGACCAGGTCCCCGCAGAAGTCCGCCCGTGGCCTGCGCTCTTCGCGCTGTGTCTCGGGTTCTTCATGATCCTGGTGGACACCACGATCGTGAGCGTTGCGACGCCGGCGATCATCAGCGACCTCCACGCCGACGTCAACAGCGTGGTCTGGGTGACCAGCGCCTACCTGCTGGCCTACGCCGTGCTGGTGCTGATCACGGGCCGGCTCGGCGACCGGTTCGGCCCGAAGAACCTCTACCTGCTCGGTCTGACCGTCTTCACGCTGGCGTCGCTGTGGTGCGGGCTCACCCACACCATCGAGATGCTGATCATCGCCCGGGTCGTGCAGGGCGTCGGGGCCGCGCTGCTGACGCCGCAGACGATGTCGGTGATCACCCGGATCTTCCCCGCCGACCGTCGTGGACAGGCGATGGCCCTGTGGGGTGCCACGGCCGGCGTCGCCACACTGGTCGGCCCGATCCTCGGCGGCATCCTGGTGGCCGCGTTCGGCTGGGAGTGGATCTTCTTCATCAACATCCCGGTCGGCGTGATCGGCTTCGTCCTCGCGGTGCGCCTGGTGCCGACCCTGCCCACCCACACCCACAGCTTCGACTGGCTCGGCGTGGCGCTGAGCGGTCTGGGGATGTTCTTCCTGGTCTTCGGCATCCAGCAGGGCCACAAGTACCACTGGAACGCCTGGGTTCTGACCTCGATCGTCGTCGGGCTGGTGCTGTTCGCCGCCTTCGTGTTCTGGCAGGCGGTCAACCGGCGCGAGCCGCTCGTGCCGCTGCGGCTCTTCGGCGATCGCAACTTCTCGATCTCCAACTTCGCGATCTCGACGATGTCGTTCACGGCGACGGCCATGGGCTTCCCGATCATGATCTACGCCCAGCTGGTGCGCGGTGACTCGCCGCTGGTCGCCTCGCTGCTGCTGGTCCCGATGGCGGTGATGTCGATCATCCTGGCGCCGATCGTCGGGCGCTTCACCGACCGGGTGCACCCGCGGATCCTGACCGGAGCCGGGTTCGCCATCACCGCGGTCGCGATCTACCTGCTCTCCCAGAGCCTGACCGCCACCGGCTCGGTCCTCCCGATCCTCGGCTCGATGGCGCTGCTGGGCATCGGCATGGCCGGGATCTGGGCGCCGCTGGCTGCGACTGCCACGCGCAACCTCCCGATGAACCTCGCCGGCGCCGGGTCCGGTGTCTACAACGCCACCCGCCAGGTCGGCGCGGTCCTGGGGTCGGCCGCGATCGCCGTACTCCTCGACGCGCGGCTCGCCGCCCACGGCCTCTCCGGCGGCCAGCAGGCCGACAGCGGCGTG